>JANMZU010000224.1:0-9216 GCA_031383585.1 Betaproteobacteria bacterium | reverse complement strand
GCGCGCGCACGTTCGGGTTTACCCACGATGTCGAGATGTTGCGCGAAATGGGTTTGGGGCGTGGCGGTTCGCTGGATAACGCAATCGTTATCGATGATTTTCGCGTGCTAAATAGCGAAGGCCTGCGCTTTGACAACGAGTTCGTCAAGCACAAGGCGCTGGATGCAGTGGGCGATTTGTACATGCTGGGGCATCCGTTGATTGGCGCTTTCCACGGGATTAAGTCTGGTCATGCCATGAACAACCAATTGGTGCGCGCCTTGCTGGCGGACGAAACGTCGTTCGAGTTTGTGACCTTCGATAAACGGGACAAGTTGCCAGCAGCATTCGGCAATATGGCCCTGGCAGCCGCCTGATTTTGGTGGGTTTGAAGCGATGCTCATCGGTCTGAGAATATTGTTGATGATCGCTGTCATCGCGATCTCCGGCGCATTCCTGGGTTTTCTGTTCACCAGAAATCCGCGCTTGCTTCAGCTCACCAAGAGCATTATCAAGGTGACCTTATTATTCGCTGCAGTGATTGCGGTTATCTATATCGCCGAGCGCATTCTGTTTCTCTGATGCTGTTTAGCGAGCCTTCTGTTTGTTAGTAAGTGCACGCTGACGCCTGTTTGCAATGTCCTGAATGACGGTCTTCAACGGAGAATCTTCCAAAGATTCAGCCAGTTCGGCCAGCTTTTGTGCGGGCAAAGGCTCACGCGGCGCTGGCGTTTTGTGGGTTTTATCTGCGACGAAAAAATCGGGTTGCACGATCACCGAAATTCCAGTAACCTCTTGATCTTGCGTTTTATTTTCACCAATCGTTTCACGAAATCTCTCTAGCAGTCGCGGCAACATTTGTTTCAGTTTTGCCGCCACGGCCCCGTTGGCCGTCGCAACAATAATCGTTGACCCCTCCACCGTAGCGATGCGACATGATTCACTCATGCCGGAAGGTAGAGCGTCGACAAATGTTTTTTGAAGCCTGGAAAGTTGGCGTAGACGCCTTTGAAATGGCAGTAGCGCCTCATTTTCACGCAGCAGGGCACGGATCGGCTTAGAGCCGGATTGCATTTTCGGATTCGCAGGTGTCTTGTGCGCCATGGCAGGCATCGCAGGTTAGGCAGGAGTATCGGATGAATATAATTCTAGTATCGGACAGTTTGGCCAAAAGCCGCATTGTTACGATCTCGCAGTCGCAGATTATCATGGCAGTGTGCGGATTCATCAGTGCAGGCTTTGTGTTTGCGCTTGGCACCTACTGGGTGACGATGAAATACGCGGTCGATATTCAAAATCCGTTCATCCAGAGCCTGATCTCCACCCTCACACTGCAAAAGACCCAGCAAGCTGAGAAAGAAATGCGTGAGCAACTCAATTCGCTGGCGGTAAAACTTGGCGAATTGCAAGCCCGATTGATGCGTCTGGACGCGTTTGGCGAGCGCCTTGGCAAGGCCGCCGGCATCAAGCCCGAAGAATTCCGCTTCTCGGAAACTCCTGGCAGGGGTGGCCCAATGCCGTCTGAATCGATGTCGGAGGAAATTTCGTTCAAAGACTTCGAAACCAAGCTAAGGGAAATTTCACGCTCGCTCGATGACCGCAGCGACAAGCTTGGCGTGTTCGACTCCGTGTTAATGGCAGGCCGGCTGGCGGCAAAAGCGATTCCGACAACCCTGCCGGTCGACATCGGTTATTACTCCTCCAATTTTGGTTACCGCATCGACCCGTTCAACGGGCGTCAGGCATTTCATACCGGAGTCGACTTTATCGCCGCGCCGGGTTCGGCTGTGATGGCTGCGGCTGGCGGCGTGGTGTCGGCGGCTGAGGTACATCCCGAGTACGGCAAGATGATCGATCTCGACCATGACAACGGCCTGACGACTCGCTACGCGCATCTCTCAAAAATGGTTGTCAAGGTCGGTGACGTTGTGCTGAAAGGCCAACGAGTAGGCGAGCTTGGCCAGTCCGGTCGCGCTACCGGTCCACATTTGCATTTTGAAGTTCGTCAGCACGGCGTTCCGCTCAACCCCAACCGCTTCCTTGCCTTTGCGAAAGCGCAAGAACCCGCGGTTGCGACCAAATCCGCCCGCGCCCCATAGCAGTCTGCTGTCAGGCCACTCGCAATTGCCTTCTTGGCGAAGGTGATTGTGATTCCTGCGACACGCCCCCATCTTGCAGGTTTGCAACAGCCCCTGCGCCAAAAACAATTTTTTTTGCATGAACCAACTCCTGCCTGCGAGCAGCGCAAACGAGAAAGCCTTACATGTTCGACACATTCTTAAAGTCCATATTTGGTAGCCGCAACGAACGACTACTCAAGCAATATCGCAAGACCGTCGTGCAGATCAACGCGCTGGAACCGGCAATGGAGAAGCTGACCGATGCTGAACTCAAAGCCAAAACCGACGAATTCAAGGAACGCTACGCGAAGGGTGAAACCCTGCAGCAAATGCTACCGGAAGCCTTCGCTGTAGTGCGCGAAGGTGGCAAGCGCGCACTCGGCATGCGCCATTTCGACGTGCAACTGATCGGCGGGATGGTGTTGAATGACGGCAAGATTGCCGAAATGCGTACCGGCGAAGGAAAAACGCTGGTCGCGACACTGCCATCTTATCTGAACGCCCTCAGTGGTAAAGGTGTGCATGTGGTGACGGTAAATGATTACCTTGCACAACGGGATTCCGAATGGATGGGCCGCCTGCACAGTTTCCTTGGCCTCACTGTCGGCTGCAATCTTTCGCAAATGCCACACGCCGCCAAGCAGCTCGCTTTCAAAGCCGACATCACCTACGGGACCAACAACGAATTTGGTTTTGATTACCTTCGCGACAACATGGTGACGAACAAATCCGAGCGCGTCATGCGCGGCCTCAATTTCGGCATCGTCGACGAGGTAGATTCGATACTGATTGACGAAGCGCGCACGCCGCTGATCATTTCCGGCCAAGCAGAAGACTCGGCAGCGATGTACGTAAAGATCAACGCCCTGGTTCCGTTTCTGACCGCGCAGGCGAACGAAGAGTCTGTAGGCGATTATCTGGTTGACCTTAAACAGCACACCGTCATGCTCTCTGAGGCCGGGCACGAAAATGCGGAAGCGCTGATGGTCAAAAACGGCTTGCTGCAGGAGGGCACGTCGCTCTACGACCCTACAAACATCATGCTGATGCACCACCTCTACGCTGCAGTGCGCGCCCACTCGCTTTACCACCGCGACCAGCAGTATGTAGTGCAGGACGGTGAGGTCGTGATCGTTGATGAGTTTACCGGCCGCATGATGGCTGGCCGGCGTTGGTCCGAGGGCCTCCATCAGGCGGTTGAAGCAAAGGAAGGCGTCAAGATCCAGCACGAATCACAGACGCTTGCTTCCATTACCTTCCAGAATTATTTCCGCCTCTACAACCGCCTTTCCGGCATGACCGGCACTGCAGATACCGAGGCGTTCGAGTTCCAGAGCATTTACCACCTGGAAACCGTGATCATCCCGACCAACAAGCCGATGACCCGGAAGGACACCAACGACCTCGTCTACATCAGCGCCAAAGAAAAACACAACGCCATCGTCATTGACGTCAAGCAGTGCTATGAGCGCGGCCAGCCAGTCCTGTTGGGAACGACCTCAATCGAGAACTCGGAACTGCTTTCAGAGTTGCTGAAGAGCGAGAAGCTGCCGCACGAAGTGCTGAACGCCAAACAGCATGCGCGCGAAGCGGATATCGTCGCTCAGGCCGGCAAGCCAAAACAAATCACCATCGCCACCAACATGGCCGGTCGCGGTACGGACATCGTGTTGGGCGGCAATCCAGACCCGGAAATCCGCATCATCAAAGCCGATGAATCGTTGTCTGAGGCGCAAAAGGAACTACGCGTCAATGAAGTCAAGACAAATTGGGATGCACTTCACAAGACTGTCGTGGCCTCCGGTGGGCTGCATATCGTTGGTTCTGAACGTCACGAATCGCGACGCATCGACAACCAGTTGCGTGGCCGTGCCGGGCGCCAGGGCGATCCTGGCTCATCGCGGTTCTTTCTGTCATTTGAAGATCCGCTGCTAAAAATTTTCGCCGGCGACAAGCTGAAGGCGATTATGGCCAGGTTGAAGATTCCTGAAGGCGAGGCGATTGAAGCTGGCATGGTTTCGCGATCAATCGAAAATGCCCAGCGCAAGGTCGAGGCGCGCAACTTCGACATGCGCAAGCAATTGCTCGAATACGATGACGTCGCAAACGACCAACGCAAAGTCATCTATCAGCAGCGCAATGAATTGCTCGATGCAGACGACATCTCCGAAACAATCGTTGGCATGCGCGGCGGCGTGATCGCCGGTGTCGTGAGCCAGTTCGTGCCGCCGGAGACGGTTGAAGAGCAATGGGATGTTCCGGCGCTCGTCACGGCGCTGGAGGCGGATTTCAATATCAAGGCGCCTATCGATGAGTGGATGAAATCCGAAACTGAAATCGATAACGAAAAGATTGCCGCACGCCTCATTGAGATGGCCAATGCCGCTTACAGCGCCAAATTCCAGGACGTGGATCAGGCATTGCTGCATCAGTACGAGCGCTCGATCATGCTGCAGGCGATCGATTCCCACTGGCGTGAGCATCTCGCATCGCTTGACTACTTGCGACAAGGCATTCACCTGCGCGGCTATGCCCAGAAGCAGCCCAAGCAGGAGTACAAACGCGAAGCCTTTGAATTATTCAGCAGCATGCTCGACAGCATCAAGCGTGAAGTCACGCAGTTGCTGATTCGTGTGCAGGTACGCTCATCCGACGAAGTGGCCGCGGCCGAAAAAGCTGCCGAAGAGGTCGCGAGCAGAGCTGCTAAAAACGTCCAATACCATCATGCCGATTACGATGAGGCATTGGCCGACAACGATAAAGCTGCCGCACCTGAGCCGGCACAACCGTACGTGCGCAACGACACCAAACTCGGTCGCAATGATCTTTGCTGGTGCGGTTCGGGAAAGAAATTCAAGCATTGTCACGGCAAGTTGACTTGATATCACGCTGTTGAGCAAGGTTGCGATGGGCAAATTCCTAAGATCCCGTCGTACCAGCAAATGTCGAATTTTGAGGTATCGAGAACTTGCTGATGCTGTAGAACGCCATTTGGCGGGGCTTTCCAGGCAAAATTGCCGGGGGAGCCCCGCCAGCATTAGAGTTTTGCTTTGGTAGCGAAAACTGCTTCCGGCAGTCACTTGCGGACTGGCTCCAGAACGACATGACCACATTCAACAACGCACTGAAGGTATTTGAATCCAAAGACGCCGCCACTTATGCTGGTGCGCTCTTTCAGGAATCCTTCAACTGTGCTTTTCCCGTCCCGGGTGCGTATCGCATTCTCGATACCCAAATCCAGCCTGACAACTGGCGGCAATTTGTCGCGCTTTACACATGGCCCGATGGCAATTCGGAGTGTGTTGGCTTCGTCAATTACGTCAAATACAAGGACATCTATCTCGGAGGCGGGCTCGCGGTAAAGAAAAACTTCTACCGGCGCCTGCCGAAGACGGCGTTTGCAGATTGCAGCGCGCGCGGCGGCATCGCGCAAATCGTCATGGAAACGGCAGCAACACAAATGACAGATTGCGATGCATTGTTCGGCTATTGCGGTGACGCGAAAGCAATGCAGGTTGACCTGCGCGTCGGCTACATTCGTACGGCGCATCCGTATCTCATTGTCAAATGGATGCGCACTTTACCGGCACTGCAGATGCAGGCGTGGATCGATGACGTTACAAGGATTGGGCCGTTCTAGTGTCCGGCATCCCCATCCTCACGTATCACTCGCTGAACATAGAAGCCAACAACTATCTCGGCAACGATCATGTCGCGTTTCGCGAAGACCTGCGGCTATTGAAAGCGCTAGGCTGGCGAATCATTCCCGCGTTCGACATTGCGCGGTCACTTGCCGAACCCGCGTCACCCTGGCCGGAAAAATGCGTTGCCATCACCTTCGACGACGGTACCAACTTTGACTTTGAAGACCTGCCGCATCCTTTGGCCGGAGACCAGCGCAGCATGCTCAATATCATGTGCGACTTTGCAGCCGAATTCCCAGGTGCGCAACCCACCTTGCACGCGACGTCCTTCGTCATCGCATCACAGGAAGCGCGCGAAACGATGGATCGTAGTCGCATTTTTGGTCGCGGGTGGATGAGCGACAGTTGGTGGCGGCCGGCGGTTGAATCGGGATACTTCCATGTCGCCAACCACAGCTGGGACCATTGCCACGATTCACTGCCGGTGATTGCCCAGCGCAATCAATTGAGTGGCACCTTCGTCGGTGTAGATACGCAACACGATGCGGACCTGCAAATCAAAGCTGCAGCCGCTTCTATCGCCAATATCGCGCCCAATCCGGGCGTCAGTCTGTTTGCCTACCCCTATGGCCAGAGCAACCGGTATTTGCTGGAAGAATACTTACCGCAGCAGGCCAAAGGCGATCAGCCATTCGTGACCGCCGCCTTTTCTACCGAGCCTACTCCCGTCACAAGAGCGTCGAACCGTTGGCAAATACCGCGTTACGTTTGCGGCTATCACTGGAAATCAGCAGACGATCTGAAAGCGATCCTCCGCGACGCGGCCTAACTCATTCAACTTACGAACATGCAGACCAAACAATCAATGCTTCAACGCGCTCTGGAGCTTGAAGCTAGCCATCCGGCAGAAGCCGCGCAGTTTTTTGCGGGCGTACTCGCCCTCGACCCGGCAAACCTGACTGCGCATAATGCGCTTGAACGCATGCAAGCATCGCAAGCCTTCGGTCGTTGGATGCTGATCAACTGCGCTATCGATCCCGCTGACGACATCTTTTACTTTTTCGCCAACCACGAAATCGCAAAAAATCCGATCCGCGAATATCTTTCTGATGGCTGGCGCACGCTCTCGGAGCTGATGCTGCTTCTGGAAAGCGTGGATAAGCCCCTATCGAATACGGGGACCGTGCTCGAATTTGCCGCTGGGTTTGGCCGCTTCACCCGCCATCTCGTCAAGGTGCTGCCTGGCCGTGTCACCTGTAGCGACGTCATGCCGGGAAGCGTTTCGTTCCTTCGAGAACAGTTCGGCGTTGAAGCATTTGAATCGTCGCATGATCCCGAAAAACTCTCCCACGCTGTCCAATACGAACTAGTGTTTGTGTTGTCGATGTTCACGCACCTGCCGATCCACATGTGGGCCCCTTGGCTGTGTGCGCTCAAACGCATGGTCAAGCCCGGTGGCATGCTCGTATTCAGCGTTCACAATGAACAGGTTGCAAAAGAAAACGGCGTTGTCTTTGACGCAAGCGGAACACATTTCATCGCCAGCAGCGAGTCGCCATCGATCGATGCCCAGACCTATGGCACCACGTTTACCACACGAAAATTCGTCGAAGATACTGTTGCCAACGAGTGCGGGCGGGAGCCGTTTTTTTATAAAACACTGGCCTTCTGGAATGGACAGGACGCCGTTGTCGTTCGCAACTGAGTCAGGCGCTGACTGCCTGCATCAAAGCAAAATGGTGTCTGCATCCGCATATGGCGGATAGCAGACGCAAAGAATCTTAAGCTCGTCGCTGCCCCTATTGGTCACGTTATGCGGTGTGCCGGGGGCAATGCAGATCGTGTCGCCGCTGGCAATCGCAAATTCAGTTTCCCCCATGCGCATCGTGCCAATGCCCTGAGTGATGTAGTAAATTTCCTCTGCATCGCGGTGCAGGTGTTTCATCGTCGTGCCGCCGGGCTCGACAATCGCCTCGGCGAAACTCATCCTGCCGGGCCCATGCGTTGCCGGATGCATTAACTCACGAATGATGGAACCGTCCTTGGTAATGAAGGGGGCAATATCGTCGTACGTAGTTCTCATAGGTGCGGTTTCAATGATTGAGTGATGATCCGTGCCATAATTTTGCCCGACTCCACTCGCGAATTGTGAACATCTCATGGCCGTCAACTACGCTCTACCAACGCAAGAATCCCTGCTCCCAATCGCCGGGGTGACGCTGGGTTATGCCAAAGCCCATGTGAAGAAGCCTGACCGCAAAGACATGCTGGTCATTTCACTGGAGCCAGGTTCACTGGCTGCCGGCGTATTTACACAGAACCGATTCTGCGCAGCACCGGTATTGGTATGCCGGGAACACCTGAAGCTGGGGGCAGATATTCGCGCGCTTGTTGTCAATACTGGTTGCGCCAACGCTGGCACCGGCGCGCGTGGCTTTACGGATGCCATGACGAGTTGCGATGTCGTCGCCAATGCGCTCGGCTGCGCACGTCACCAGGTATTGCCATTTTCGACTGGTGTGATTCTTGAGCATTTGCCGATGGACCAAATTGTCGCCGGTATTCCCCAGTGCGTGGCCAATCTCACCCCCGCTGGCTGGTTTGATGCTGCGCACGCCATCATGACCACAGACACCGTACCCAAAGCCGTGTCGCGCCAGCTCGACATTGATGGACATACGGTCACGATCACCGGCATTTCGAAGGGCGCCGGCATGATCGAGCCCAATATGGCAACCATGCTGGGCTTTATCGCCACCGATGCCGTCGTCGGCCCTGATGTCCTCGCTCACATCGTCAAGTCGGCCGCCGCGATATCGTTTAACGCCATCACCATCGACGGCGACACATCGACCAACGATTCGCTCATTCTGATCGCCACTGGCAAGGCCGGGAACCCACCCATCAACGGCGAAGGCACGGCTGAATACACGAAGCTGCAACTCGCGGTGAACGATGTTGCCATCGCTTTGGCGCAGGCGATTGTGCGCGATGGCGAGGGCGCGACAAAATTCATGACTGTGAAAGTTCAGGGCGGCAAAACCCATGCGGAATGCATGAAGATCGGCAAGGCCATCGCTAACTCTCCTTTGGTCAAAACGGCATTTTTCGCAAGCGATCCGAATCTCGGCCGCATCCTGGCCGCGATTGGTTACGCGGGCGTGAACGACCTCGACACCGACCTCATCAAGCTGTATCTAGGCGCTGTATTGGTCGCTGAAAACGGTGGGCGGGCAGCAAGTTATCGTGAAGAGCTTGGCTCGGCGGTGATGAAGGAAAGTGAAATCCTGGTGCGTGTTGAGTTGGGACGCGGCGCAGAAATAGGCACCGTGTGGACCTGTGACTTTTCTTATGATTACGTCAAGATAAACGCGGATTATCGTTCGTGATGTTCGCCAAGGCGGATCGGGTACTGGAACGCGTCGAGACTCTGCTGGAACGCGTCGAACAGCATTTGCCACGAAGCATAGAAC
>JANMZU010000170.1:0-4285 GCA_031383585.1 Betaproteobacteria bacterium | reverse complement strand
GGATGGATCGATTCACCGAAACGATGCTCGCTAAGACCGGTTTGATCGGCATGATCGGCAAGTCTGAGCGTGGCGCAACCGGACTGGAGGCAATCAAGAAACATCGCGCGGTCTACTGCATCGCGGTTGGCGGCGCGGCCTATCTGGTCTCCAAAGCGATCCGTGGGTCCCGCGTGGTTGCATTCGCCGATCTGGGCATGGAGGCGGTACACGAATTTGAAGTCAAGGACATGCCAGTTACGGTTGCCGTGGACTCTTTGGGCAACGCCGTGCATAAAACCGGACCAGCCGAATGGCGCTCCAGAATCGGCAAGATTCCGGTCGTCGTTGCCTGAACATTTCGTTTCGTTACTGACGAGCTATCGTGTTTGAAGAGGGTGCAGAAAAGCAATTGAATTTCGCGGTCATCGATGGTTCTGCGGGTTACCGCAATGTGCTGTGTGGATTTTTACTGGCCGAATGGCCATCCGCGTATATCGAAGAAGTCGATCCGTTTGACCAAACACGGCCAGGAATTAGCCATGCCGGCGCAGCGCCCGCAGATGTTATTTTGCTCGGCGGAATCGGTACATTTGTGGGGGCATGTGCCGCCTTGCATCGGCTCGCCGCCGTCGGCAATTGCCCGCCAGTGATATTGTTGGTGGCGCGCGAGCTAGCGCCACAGGCGGCGTTACTGATTAAGGCGGGCGCGGCGTCAATTCTGTTCAAAGATGGATTTTCAAAAAATTCGCTCACCGCGACAATTCGTCGTCTGCTGGAACTTCGCTCGGCCGCTGCCCCGGCCACGACAGATTACGCAAGCGTAGCCACAGCAACGCCGGATACGCAAAACTTCGGCCAGTTCAGCTTTGTCGCAAATGGTCAGTTACAAACGCTTGAAATTGAACATTTCCGATTCGTCGCGACACTGGCTAGTAGCCCGCTGGCACAGGTTTTCAGTGCTCAGGGCATCGGAGACCGCAAGCGCGCGATTGTAAAGGTTGCATTGAGTACGCCGCATCACAACAAGGAAGCGCACCTATTCAGCAAACGTTTTCAATTCATCGACAGCCTTAAGGGGCGCAACGTTGTGCGATACCTAGATGCCGGCATCGCGGGCTCCTGGCCCTATGTCGTGATTGAATACTTGTCTGGTGGCGATTTACGGCGACGCATGGCGGCAGGAATGACGCCGCGCGAAGCGGTTCAAGTGTTACACCAACTCGCTGGTGCCCTCGCGGTCCTGCACACCGGCAAACTGGCGCACATGGACGTCAAGCCCGAGAACATATTCTTTCGCGGCGACGAAATTGTGCTGATAGATTTCAACATCTCCACAAGCTTTGGCAACGTCGCGCGCAATAGCGCCACCGGTGACGTGCTCGGCTCGCCGTTTTACATGAGTCCGGAGCAGGGGCAAGGGATGACTGTGGACGGCAGAAGCGACCTTTACAGCCTCGGTGTTATCTTTTACGAAATGCTGACCGGTTCGCAACCATACGTTGGGGAAAGTGCAATACAGGTGATCTACAAGCACATTCACGACGAAATCCCGTTGTTGCCAAAGCGTGTCCGTGCACTTCAGCCCATCCTTGATGGACTGATGGCCAAGGACTGCAATGAACGAATTACTTGCGCAGAGGACCTAGCCAGCCACTTGTCGCCGTTCCTTCCGTCCCCAAATGATATCCGTGCAAGCGCCCTGCCAGCCGCGGATGAATACGCAAACGCGGCGATCATCATCGCCAGCATTCCTCCTAAATAGCCTGTAAATAATTATGCTGCCACACGGCTCCGCTGATGCGCTGTTTCTGTCCCGGCGCGCCAGCATTGGCTCACCATTGTTTGTCCTCACCGCCAGCGCGCAGGATGCTGAGCGTCTGAGCGCTGAAATCGCTTTCTTTCAGCCTGCACTTCGGGTGCACCGACTACCGGACTGGGAAACGCTCCCCTACGACCATTTTTCGCCACACCCGGATCTGATTTCCGAACGCCTGGCAACGTTGTATCAATTTTCCCAGGGGCAGTTTGACGTCGGCATCGTACCGGTCACAACCGCGATGACGCGACTCTGCCCGCGTGAATATCTTGCCGGGCACTCGTTCTTTGTCAGGATCAAGTCAAAACTTAATCTGGAGCGTCTGCGCAGCGATCTGGCGCTCGCTGGCTACACCAATACCACCCAGGTTATGGCTCCCGGCGAGTTCGCCGTGCGCGGCGGCTTGATCGATTTGTTTCCGATGGGCAGCTCGGTACCTTATCGCGTTGACCTGTTTGGCGACGAAATCGACCAGATCCGCACCTTCGACGTCGATACCCAGCGCAGCATTTATCCGGTCAATGAAATCCGCCTGCTTCCGGCGCGTGAATTTCCGCTGGACAAAGATGGTCAGCATCGTTTTCGCGAAAACTTTCGCGATCGATTTGAAGGCGACCCATCCAAGAGCCGCATGTACAAAGACGTTTCGGCCGGTCTGGCACCAAATGGCATCGAGTATTACCTGCCACTGTTCTTCGAAAGCACCGCAACAGTCTTCGACTATCTGCCTGAGAACACCAGCATTTTCCTGCATGGCGACGTGAGTGCACATGCAGAAGATTTCTGGAAGGATACCCAATCCCGCTTTGAGCTGATGCGTGGTGATAAAGACCGTCCGCTGCTGCCACCAAAGGAAATTTTCCTCGCCGTCGATGAACTATTTGGTGGCATGAAGCGGTTCGCCAAATGTGACCGCAGTGAAGTCTATGGCGCTGCGCTGGCGTTGCCCGCAGTGGAAGTGGATCGTCGTGCGACTGATCCACTGACGAAGTTTCGAGCGTTTGCGAGGTCATTCGAGGGCCGGATTCTCATCACGGCCGATGGCATGGGGCGCCGCGAAACGGTTATGCATTTCCTCTCTGAAAACGGCCTAAGCGCCGCGCCAGTAAACGACTTTGCCGAATTCGCTGAGCGCCAAGGCAAACTCGACATCGTCTTCACGCAACTCCAGGGCGGCTTTGTCCTGCCCGGCGAACGCCTGGCCATCATTACCGAAAATGAGTTGTACGCGTCCGAAGTCAAGCAGTCACGCCGCCGCGAAAAGGCGCGTACCAGCACAGAAGGCATGCTGCGCGACCTGGCCGAAGTCAAGATCGGCGATCCGGTGGTGCATGAACAGCACGGCATCGGTCGCTACGCTGGCCTGATCACAATGGACCTAGGCGAAGGTGCGCAGGAATATCTGGAGCTACATTACGACGGCAGCGACAAACTGTTCGTCCCGGTTGCGCAACTGTCTGTCATTTCCCGCTACACCGGTGCCAATCCGGACACGGCACCATTGCATAAACTTGGCAGCGGCCAATGGGAAAAAGCCCGCAAGAAAGCCGCCGAACAGGTACGCGACACGGCAGCGGAATTACTGAATCTGTATGCCCGTCGTGCTGCGCGCCAGGGTTTTGCGTTTCCACTAAAGCTTAATGAATTTGACGCCTTTTCTGCGAGCTTTCCGTTCGAGGAGACTCCAGATCAAGCTGCGGCTATCAAGGCGGTGATGGCCGATATGACTTCGGGCAAGCCGATGGATCGCCTGGTTTGTGGTGATGTGGGGTTTGGCAAAACCGAGGTAGCGCTGCGTGCGGCCTTCATCGCTGTTGCAGCCGGCAAGCAAGTCGCCATATTGGTGCCGACCACACTCCTGGCCGAGCAACATTTCCAGAATTTTTCGGATCGCTTTGCTGAGTGGCCGGTAAAAATTGCCGAGTTCTCGCGGTTTCGTTCGGCCAAGGAAACAACCGCGGGCCTAAAGGGCATTGCCGAAGGCACCGTCGATATCGCGATCGGCACACACAAGCTCATCCAGAAGGACGTTGTGTTTAAGAACCTGGGCCTGGTGATTCTGGACGAGGAACACCGCTTTGGTGTACGGCAAAAAGAAGCGCTAAAGGCCTTGCGCACCGAAGTTGATGTGCTCACCCTCACCGCGACGCCGATTCCGCGCACGCTCGCCATGTCGCTCGAAGGCCTGCGGGATTTCTCCGTGATCGCCACGGCACCGCAACGGCGGCTGGCCATCAAGACGTTCGTGTCGCCCCTGAGCGAAGGCCTGATCAGGGAAGCGGTGCTGCGTGAACTGAAGCGCGGCGGCCAGATCTATTTCCTGCACAACGAAATCGACACCATCGGCAACATGGAAGCACGGCTTGCCCGCCTGGTGCCCGAAGCCCGCATCCAGGTTGCCCACGGCCAGATGCCGGAGCGCGCACTGGAACTGGTCATGCGCGACTTCTACCAGAGCCGCTTCAACCTCCTGCTTTGCACGACCAT
>JANMZU010000154.1:0-2765 GCA_031383585.1 Betaproteobacteria bacterium | reverse complement strand
AGGTCATGACCAGCACAACCCCCTTGGAGATAAGCATGTCGAGCAGGCGCGCGAGAATCATGGCGTCGGCAATATCGCTGACGTGGAATTCATCGAAACACAGCAGCCGCAATTGCTTGGCGATTTTGTCGGAGATCGGCTCTAGCGGATCCTCGGTACCCGAATGGACGCGCATTTCGGCGTGGATCTCACGCATGAATTCGTGAAAATGGACGCGCCGTTTGCGCTTCAGGGTGGCGACATTGTAGAAGGCGTCCATCATCAGCGACTTGCCGCGCCCGACGCCGCCCCAGATGTAGAGTCCGCGCGGCGGACGTTTGCCGCCACCAAAATTCGTTACCAGCCGATTTACTCGGCCTTGGCGGTACTGGCGATAATGCTCCAGATCGCCATGCAGTCGTTCGAGGTGTTGCAGGACGGCGAGCTGGGCTGGATCCGATTCAAAATCCGACTGTTGAGAGAATTTCCAGTACCACTCGAGCGGACTCGATGCTTCTATGGCATCTGGTTGCTCAATTTCGCCAGCAATATTGGTAAGTAAGGCGGAAAGTGGCATCGGCTATTTGACGGGGCAAGGATCATCGAGTAAAAACGAAAACCCTAATACCGGCGCGACTTTCGAGGCATTTTCAGCCCACGAGCCGCACCAGTGCTTGTGTTCGCTGAATTGTTGCGACTTCACCAAAGCAGCTGTGACCATCACATGTTCAACGTGCGTTTATCCACCGCCAGCGCTGCCTCACGCACCGCCTCGGATAACGTTGGATGGCCGTGCACGATTCGCGCGATGTCTTCCGCTGCGGCCTTGAATTCCATCGCCGTCACCAGTTCCTGAATCAATTCAGAGGCGTGAGCATGGATGATGTGCCCGCCGAGGATGCGATCCGTCTTGGCGTCGGCGATGATCTTCACAAATCCGCCCGCTTCGCCTTGCCCCAGCGCGCGACCGTTGGCCATGAATGGAAACTGCCCCGTTTTCACCGCCACGCCCTCGGCTCTTAATTGCTGTTCGGTCTTGCCGACCCAGGCGATCTCCGGAGAGGTGTAGATAATCCACGGAATCGTGTTGAAGTCCACATGAGGCTTCTGCCCGGCAATAGTTTCTGCCACGGCCACCCCCTCATCTTCGGCCTTGTGCGCCAGCATCGGACCTCGCACCACATCACCAATCGCGTAGACATTCGGCAGATTGGTTTTGCAATGGTCATCCACCTCGATGAAGCCGCGGTCACTCACTTTCAAGCCGACGTTGCTGGCACCCAGCCCGTCGGTGTTAGGCACGCGCCCGACTGACACGATTAGTTTGTCGCACTCCAGCTTTTGCGCGAGTCCTTTGTCATCGGTGTAATCCAGCGTAATTGCGTTCTTCTTTTGTGTGACCTTTTCAATCTTCACGCCGAGTTTGATATTGAGCCCCTGCTCTTTCGTGAACACTTTCCACGCTTCTTTGGCAATCGCTTCGTCACAGACGCCAAGGAAACTTGGCAGGGCCTCCAGCACGGTTACTTCCGAACCCAGGCGGCGCCAAACGCTGCCCAGCTCCAGTCCGATTACACCGGCGCCGATCACGCCCAGGCGCTTGGGCGCGGCACCAAACATGAGCGCACCCTCGTTGTCGCAAATGCTGACGTTATCGACGAGAATGCCGGGCAGGTGACGCGCTTTGGAACCGGTGGCAATGATCACGTACTTTGCCGTGACGAGCTCCTTGGCCTCCGGCTTGTCCACGTTCGCGACCTCGATCGTGTAGCTATCGCCAGCCGTCAGGAATTTACCGAAGCCCTTGAGCCAGGTGATCTTGTTTTTGCGGAACAGGAATTCGATGCCCTTGGTCATCTTGCTGACGATGCCGTCCTTGCGCGACTGCATCTTGCCGATGTCCACTTTTACGCCAGCCGCCGTGATGCCATGCTCGGCGAACTTGTGTTCGATCTGTTCAACATTCTCTGACGACTGCAGCAGCGCTTTCGAAGGAATGCAGCCTACGTTCAGGCAGGTGCCGCCCAGCGCCATTTCGCCCTTGGGATTCTTCCAGCCTTCGATACAGGCGACATTGAAGCCTAGTTGGGCTGCGCGGATGGCGGCAATATAGCCACCAGGACCGGCACCAATGACAACGACATCAAATTGTTTTGACATAGCAATCCTTATCATTAGGAACGACGACTAGTCGCTCCACATTTCTCACCTTCTCCCGCGGGAGAGGGCCGGGGTGAGGGGAAGTGACCCAAAGGTCTTTTAAAAACCACCAAAAAACCACTTACTCAGAATCTAGCTCAACCATACGCGGGAAATGTGCACCCCCAGCGCCGCGCAGAAACCGGCGATCAACGGCGATGTGCCCTTCAGTAAAAATGGCGGGTTCTTGATCAATTGCGACAGCCACAACGTGAGCGCCACCGCCATACCGACGCCGATCGTGACCGAGAAATGCTGGCTGATGTAATGGCCCAGGAACTTCGAAAAAAACACAGTCAGGAACCCGGTCAACACCGCACCCAGCAGAAAAAAGAAAATCTGACGCGGGATGTGCCGAGGCCGCCATTTCTTTCGCGCCATCGCTGCCGAAAATTAGTGTCGCGACATTAAATATCCAGCAGCAACCTCGCCGGATCTTCCAGTGCGTCTTTCATTGCGACTAACGCCAATACTGCTTCGCGCCCGTCAATGATACGGTGATCGTAGCTCATGGCCAGGTAATTCATGGGTCGGATCACGATCTGGCCATTTTCGACAACGGCACGCTCTTTGGTGGCGTGCACGCC
>JANMZU010000111.1:0-1805 GCA_031383585.1 Betaproteobacteria bacterium | reverse complement strand
CATCAGAGTGGCGGCATTGATGGCTCACTCATGTTCATGGATCAGGATCTCTCGGATTCGGCGCTAGGCTGGGCCATCGCGATTCCGGTTCTGCTGCTGGCGGCAGTGATCGTTGCCGCCGTATTGGCAGGTGCCGCGCTGGTGGCAGTGTTCGCACTCATATTTGCCGCGATCATTACCGTGCTGGCCTTATTATTGGCGATGGCGCCGGTTGTTATCTTCGCGGCGATACCAGTATTGGCGCTTTATGGCTTCATCAAACTGATTCAGCGCAACCCCGGCACGTTGGCGACGAACTGAGTGGCTGATGGCGAATTGGGGCTGGAGGTCTAGCGAAACGTAATTACCTGCGCCGATACCGGCTCCACGAATTCTTCCGCATCAAAAGCTTTGTCACCATCGGCATCTGCACAACCTTCGGCCTTCACACCGGCGAAATCGAACAGGTTACGGTCCAGCAGATGTGAAGGCGCAACATTCTGGATCGAGCGGAAAATGCTCTCGATGCGGCCCGGAAATTTCTTGTCCCAATCTCGCAGCAGAAGCTTTACCTGCTGACGCTGCAGGTTGTCCTGCGAGCCGCATAAATCGCAGGGGATGATCGGAAACTGCATGTAGTCCGAGTACGCTTCCAGATCGGCTTCCTCGACATAAGCGAGCGGCCGGATAACAATGTGTTTGCCGTCGTCTGAAACCAGCTTGGGCGGCATCGATTTCAGTTTGCCACCGAAGAACATATTCAGAAACAGCGTATTGATGATGTCATCGCGATGATGTCCCAGCGCAATTTTGGTGGCCCCAATCTCAGAAGCCACGCGGTAAATCACGCCACGCCGTAGCCGCGAGCATAGCGAGCACATCGTTTTTCCCTCAGGAATCACCCGCTTGACGGTGGAATAGGTGTCTTGCTCTTCAATCCGGAAGGGCACGCCAAGACCTTGCAAATATTCGGGAAGAATATGCGCCGGATAGCCAGGGTGTTTCTGGTCCAGGTTAAATGCGAACAGATCGAAGGGCACGGGCGATTTTTCGCGCAGCTTCATCAACACATCGAGCATGCCATAGCTGTCCTTCCCACCGGACAGGCACACCATCACCTTGTCGCGAGCCTCGATCATGTTGAAATCGGCGATTGCCTGACCAGTCAGACGGCGCAGGCGCTTGGTGAGTTTATTGGCCTCGAATTGCTGCTTTTGCGAGAGGGTAGGCGCGGTGATTTCCATAAGCGCCATTTTACCGCGCGAGGGGATGGTGACGCGATGAAAATACGCAGAACCAATATCGGCGGGCGTTTCCAGGCCTTTATGGCCTGAAAGGCCCGCCGATGCTGGAGACACGCATTTTACAGTGCGATTTCCCTGCCGCCGTCGACTGAGAGAATTTGCCCCGTTACATACGGCGCGTCGAGCATCAGAAATTTCACAGCGCCTGCGATATCTTCCGGGCTGCCGATGCGCTTGAGCGGCACTTGATTGACGATGCGCTCGCGCTCCGCGGGCGGATAGTCATCCGTGCCGTCTGGCCAAACGATTGCACCTGGCGAGACGCCATTGACGCGGATGTCCGGCCCCAGTTCGAGGGCAAGCGAACGCGTAAGGCCGGCCAGGCCCGCCTTGGTCGCTGAATAGACCACATAGTCCTTAAGTGGGCGCTCGGCGTGGATGTCGATGATATTGACGATACTGCCCCGCGTTTTTCGCAGATAAGGCACTGCCGCCTGCGACAAGAAGAGCGGTGCCTTCAAGTTGGCGTCGATCAACTCATTCCAGTGATCTTCAGCAATGGTGCCGATCGGTGTTGGATAA
>JANMZU010000021.1:0-4295 GCA_031383585.1 Betaproteobacteria bacterium | reverse complement strand
TTGCAAAGGCGGTCAAGCGAGCTACGGCGCTTGCGGCTGCAGGCAGGATTGTGGCATTTGGTATTCAGCCAACCGCACCAGAGACCGGATACGGGTACATTGAAGCTGACGGCAATGATGTCGTGAAGTTTGTCGAAAAGCCTTCAGTAGAGATTGCCAAAGATTATGTTTCCTCTGGGCGGTTCCTTTGGAATTCGGGAATGTTTTGCTTTGCGGCCGGAACGATGCTGGCCGAGATGGAGAAGCATTGCCCCGAGATTGTTGCTTCGGTGAAACGCTGTCTTGCGAGCTCCACGGACGCGAAGGGTGATGGGTTTGTCCAACTCGAATTGAATGCCAGCGATTTCGCTAGCGCACCGGATATTTCCATCGATTACGCCGTAATGGAGAAGACCGACAAGGCCGCCGTTGTCCCCTGCTCCATCGGCTGGAGCGACATAGGTTCGTGGGATGCCATTGGCGACCTATCGGCACCTGACGCGCAGGGCAATCGTGTCGAAGGACAGGCGCTTCTTCACGACGTGGCAAATTGCTATATCCAAAGCAAGGAGCGCATGGTGGGCGCTGTCGGCGTCAAGAATCTGGTCATCATCGATACGCCCGATGCACTGTTAATTGCGGATCGGTCGCGGGCGCAAGACGTGAAGCATGTTTACGCAAAACTGAAGGCGCAGGGACATGAGACCCACAAACTGCACCGCACCGTGCATCGCCCATGGGGAACATACACCGTTCTCGAAGAAGGCAGTCGGTTCAAAATCAAGCGGATCGAGGTAAAGCCGGGCGCTTCGCTCTCCCTGCAGATGCATCATCACCGTAGCGAACACTGGATTGTCGTCAGCGGCATGGCGAAAGTTGTCAACGGCGACCAGGATCTGTTGATCGCGACCAACGAATCTACTTATATCCCGGCGGGACACAAGCACCGCTTGGAAAATCCCGGCGTAGTAAACCTGGTCATGATCGAAGTTCAGAGTGGTGAATATCTAGGTGAAGATGACATCGTGCGCTTTCAGGATGTTTATGGTCGCGTTTAGATTGCGCTTCAACTGGCTGGTATTTTCGTGTACCTCGCAGATACTGAACGCATTGCAAAATGCCTGCGCAACAATTCAACGATAGGACACCGACTTGCAGACCTTTGACACAGGAGCCAAACCCGGCCTTACCCGCCGAATTCGCGCCAATTTGATTTTGTGGTGCACGGTCATTATTCCGACCGCATTTGCCCTGATTTACTACGGAGTAATCGCCTCTGATGTGTATATTTCCGAATCGAGATTCGTCGTGCGCAGCCCGCAGCGCCAGGCACAGACAGGGCTGAGCTCGCTGCTACAAGGAACGGGATTTTCACGCTCACAGGACGATACCTATTCGGTGCACGACTTTGTGCTTTCCCGCGATGCGCTCAAGGAACTAGACGACCAGCTGGCGGTGCGAAAGTCGTACACCGATAAAGATGTGGATTTCATTAACCGATTTCCCGGACTCGATTGGGACGACAGCTTCGAGGCGTTTCACCGCTACTACCGCAGCCACGTTACCATCGACTACGACACCGTATCTTCTATCACCATCTTGAAAGTGCGTGCGTTTACGGCCGATGACGCGTTCAAGATTAACGACCTGTTACTGAAAATGGGTGAGCGGCTTGTAAATAATCTAAACGATCGTAGCAGGCAGGATCTCATCAAGACGGCCGAACAGGAAGTGGCGATTGGCGAGGAGAAAGTGAAAAGTGCCGCCGTTGCGTTGGCCGGGTTTCGAAATAATCAGTCGGTTTTTGATCCTGAACGCCAGTCCGCATTGCAGTTGCAGGGCGTCTCAAAATTGCAGGAAGAGCTTATCGCAACTGAAACGCAACTCAACCAGACACAGCGAGTTTCCCCAACAAACCCGCAGGTAGCTTCGCTGAAGAATCGCGCGGAAACGCTGCGCAGGGCCATTAGCACAGAAACGGCAAAAGTAGCAGGTGGTGGCGCATCGTTGACTTCAAAATCTGGCGCGTTTGAGCGTTTTACTCTCGACAAAACTTTTGCCGAAAAACAGCTCGCCAATTCGCTGGCGGCATTAGAGTCGGCCAGAAGCGAAGCGCTGCGTAAGCAGCTCTATCTTGAACGTCTCGTGCAGCCCAACTTGCCCGATAAAGCAGTTGAGCCGAGAAGGATGCGTTCGATTCTCATGACCTTTATCTTGGGACTGGTCGCTTGCGGCGTGTTCAGTCTCTTGATCGCAAGTGTCAAAGAGCACACCGACTAGGCGCACGCTGCTCATGATTGGTGGCAATTCAGTAATGCGCTCTCTGGTGATTCAAAACCGGACGCTTCATGCACTCATGATGCGGGAGGTCATCACACGCTTTGGTAGAGACAACCTCGGAGCGCTATGGCTTTTTGCTGAACCGATGTTGTTTACATTGGGCATTACCGCGCTCTGGACGGCTGCCGGAATGAACCACGGCTCCAGCCTGCCAATCGTAGCGTTTGCCCTGACCGGATATTCTTCAGTCTTGCTTTGGCGAAATTGTGCAAACCGTTGCCTTGGTGCGATTGAGGCAAATCTGCCGTTATTGTTTCACCGCAATGTCAAAGTGATTGATATTTTTTTGACGCGCATCGTGCTGGAAATAGCGGGTGCTACCGCCTCCTTTGCTATTTTGGCAACCTTTTTTACGTCAATCGGATGGATGGCGCCGCCAGTTGACATGCTTGAGGTTGTTTTTGGGTGGTTTATGTTGGCTTGGTTTGGAACAGCGCTCGCCTTGCTCATTGGCGCAGCAACTGCATACAGTCACGTGGTGGAAAAATTATGGGCGCCGGCCTCGTATTTGCTGTTTCCAATCTCGGGGGCGGCATTCATGGTGGATTGGTTACCACCAGCGTTTCAGAAAGTAGTCTTATTGCTACCGATGGTGCACGGAGTGGAAATTTTGCGCGAGGGTTACTTTGGCAACGTAGTGAAGTCTCAATATGATGCGGGTTACATGGCAATGTCCTGCCTGATTCTTACTCTCGCCGCCCTTTACTTGGTGCGCGACGCCGCGAATAAGGTCGAAAGCCGATGATCGCAGTCGAGAACATTTCCAAATCCTATTCCACACGATTTGGGCCAAGAACTATTCTTGACAACGTAAATTTTCGCCTGGAACGCGGCAGAAATATCGGCATACTTGGTCAAAATGGCGCTGGTAAATCCACATTGATCCGCCTCATCAGCGGCGCGGAAAAGCCGTCTTCCGGGCATATACAGCGTGAAATGACCGTTTCATGGCCGCTGGCGTTTGGTGGTGCGTTTCAGGCAAACTTGACTGGCTTGGATAACCTAAAGTTTGTGTGCCGGGTTTACGGCGTCGATTACAAACCATTGATTCCATTCGTCGAGGACTTCACTGAGCTCGGCATATATTTTCGAGAGCCAGTCATGCACTACTCGAATGGTATGCTGACTCGCCTGGCGTTTGCGCTCTCCATGGCAATAGAGTTTGATTGTTTTCTCATCGATGAAGCAATGGTAGTTGGCGATGCGCGTTTCCATGAAAAGTGCCACATCGAGTTGTTCCATAAAAGGAAGGACCGGGCTTTTATCCTGGTAACGCACGATGCGAATGCGATCAAGCTGTACTGTGAAAAGGCCAGCGTGCTTCAAGATGGAAAACTATACCCTTTCGACACTGTCGATGAGGCTTACGATTTCTACAACAATGGGCTAAAAAGACTACCGGCAGCATGAAACCGGTCATGTCGTAAGCCTGCCCTCTAAAGTTGGACTGTTGAGTCAAAAGAAACGATGAAGATATTGCTAGAACTGCGTCCGGCGCTAGATGGGCACGCCGGCATTCCTCAAGAAACTCGGCTGCTGTTCCGTGGTCTGCGAATGATCGACAGCTTGGATGTCGAAGGCATGATCATACACAGTGGACGCGTGCTCGCCAAAGGGCTACCAGCCGATGCAGCCTATATAAATAACCCGCAAAGCGCGGATCGCGAGATCTACAAACTATCGCGCACCATCATTTCGCTCCAAGAAAGCCTGCATCCCAAGTTATTGCACAAGACCGGGATCGATATTGACCAGTTGACTGGTTCGCTGAGCATGATTTTCAGCCATTTTTTTGGTGCAAGCCAGAACCTGACGCGATTCGATCCCACACATTTTCGCGATTTCGTCTGGCGCAACTTTTTTTCAAAAACGCTGCCCGACAGCGATTTCGAATTGGTCACCAATGCTCGCTACCGTGTTTCACGCCTGCCCTGGACAATGATGCATTTGTGTGGCCTCAACTCCAGGCAACTCGG
>JANMZU010000004.1:0-4504 GCA_031383585.1 Betaproteobacteria bacterium | reverse complement strand
TGTCGGAATACCGACATTGCAGAGCAGGTTTGTTGGAATGGTAGGCGCCGTACTACCGTTGGCTGAACCACACACCCCATTCGTGACAGGCGGCGTCCCAGTGATTTGGGTAGGAGTGCTGGCGGCCAGTGCGTTGTTGTTTTCATTGCTTTCGGCGACAGCTAAGTCGACATCAGCGATGACGCCGAAAAAATAGAAGCCCGGGGTGAGACTCAGAACCGAGATGGTGCCGGTGCACTCAAATGAAGCACCTCCCGCCAGGACAGGTACATCGCAACCGAAACCGGTGTTGATGTCGGCTGTTGTGATGACGCTATCCGCTGACGCATAAAACTGTAGTCTGGTCGAGACCGCTGATGCCGTTCCCAGATTTTTCACCGTTGCGGAACCGGCTACAGGCGAGCCAGATTGTGCGCTGCTAGCTGCCGACATCGCCGTGACAGCCAAGTCAGGGAGCGTGGTCTGGCTTCCTAGCGTGATGACGATGTTTGCATTTGCTGAGGCAGTGGCAAAGTTGGCATTGCCCGCCTGCGTCGCGCTGAGGACGCACGTGCCCGCGCCGACGACCGTGAGTTGATTACCTGAGACCGTACAGATCGTAGCGACGCTGCTGGTGGCAAAGGTAAAGGTCGTCAGACCGCTGGAGGCGGTGGCGGTAAGCGTGATCGGCGAGGTGCCAAACGCAATTGGAGAAACCGGCGCGAAGGAAACTGTCTGCGTTGCCGCGATCTGCGCGAAGCTCAGGCTCTGGATTGTCCAAGTGCTGGCGTCCGCCGGGCGAGTGAGACGCAAGGCATTGATGCCTCGGCGCAAGGTCAAGGTGATTGGGGTTGAGGTGGTGAACGTGGCGCTTTGTGGCAACAGGAAACCGCTGTTGATCGTCGCGCCATTTAGCTGCACGCCGACTTTGGGCGTACTCGATCCAGTGGAGGTGAAACGTAATTCATACGTGCCAGCCGTGTCCACGCGCAACAAGTACTGTGCGAACCCGGGAAAGCCGAATGGGCCACTGACGTTGCTGATGGTGCCGGCCGGGCTGGCGCTACCGGCAAAGGCGCCGCCCGCGACTGCCGTTGCAATCGAAACACCCGCCGTCAGTGCAGGGACAGCGGCCCCGAGGATATCGTCCATGCACTGGTTCTTCGGGAAAGCCGGCGACTGCAAGTCTTCCAGCAGCGGCCACTGTCCGAACTGGGTGTTATAGGAGTCGGCACCGGCGTTGAAGTAGACGAACGATTCAAAACCGAACGCGTGCCAGCTATTGATGAGGTTGCGGCAGTGATTGCGAATTTGCGGATCGAGATTGGCGTCGCGCTTGGCGGCAATATTCTGGCTGCCGAAGGTATCGAATCCGCCCTCATAAGCAAGTACCTTTAGGTTGTGCCAGGCCGCCAGCCCGAGGTGTGATTCGTACTGGTACGAGTTGGCGTTGGGAGCGTTGCTCACACCGCTGCCTATGGCCGCCAGCAGTTGGGCGGCCGTTAGTCCCGGCACTTCATCATCGCTCGCCAGATTGTTGGCCGACGGAAAAATGTAGGGCGCACCGGAGATCGCGTAGAACACGCTGTTGGGCCGCACATTGAGACCGCTGTCGATGAGGTTGATGCCCTCAGTGACAATAAAGCTATTGGCCATCTGGCCGGCGAGCACCGGGCGCACCCGTGTGTTGATGGCGGCCGCACCCCAGACGGTACGAAAAATATCGCTGATCTCCTTGAGCCGTTTGGCAGTCCGGCGAAACGCCCAGACGTTCTGATCGTTACTGGCGTCGTATCTGAGCACCGATGCCGCATTGGCATTGACCTCGTCGACAGCTAGCTGCTTTTGAATCGCGAATTGCGGAAACGCGGCGTTCCACAATTCATTGGAGTATTCGACGTATACGTTTACCGATGGGTTGAGGCTATCGCGCAGTTGGGTGGCAAGGTTGGTCACATATTCGTCGTTGGCTTTCACCGGGATGTTGATCCATATGTCGCGGTTGACCGCGTTAGCCAATTCGATGACTGCCTCCCAGCGCGCGCCTTCGGCCTCGGTGCGTTTTTTCTCCAGCGTCGGCCGATCAGCCCATGTAATGATGGAATTGGCGTGATCGTTGGTGGACAGCCAATCCATGAAACGCAACACACTAAAGCGAGACAGGTGACTGAGATAGGTCGGTGTAAAGACCGGTGGGCTGGTGGTTGAGAAATCGGGCCGGATCACGCGCAGGTTTTTCACCGGATTGCCTGCCGGCACACTCTGGAATCGCAGTGCGGCGGTCTCGCCGCCGACTGGAAAAGTGAAGTCAAGGGTGGAGGTGTTGGTCGCTGTCGTGTACACGGCGTTGCTCACCGTGCCCGCTGCGGCAGACGACACCGCCGCTTGGCCGTTGAAAATGACTTTGTAGGTCCCGGGAATACCGATAACGCCGGTTTGCGCGGCCATCAACGTTAATCCGAAATCGCCAGTCGGCCAGCCGTCGGTACCGACTGCAATCACCGTGTTAAACGGATCTGCCGCCGACCCGAAGCGGCGGGCCTGACGCATCACGTCAACAAATTCGTGATTGCGACGAAAATCGCCGATACCGTTGAGATTGGCACCCAGGAAGGTGTTTGTCTGCGCCTCCGTAACTGTGACGACGGCAAACAGGGCCCCAAAAAGCGCCCAGCGAAACAAGCGTGCGTGCAAATCATTGGGCATGTTTTTTCCTTGTCGGACGACCACAACGGGACTGTACGCCATCAGGCTCGCACTTGCATTTGCTGCGGGCTTCCGAAACATGAGGACCGGACACCAATTAACGCAACTAGCAGCCTGTGCAAGAGCCGATCTGAAAAATCCATCAATAGGATGAGCCTATCCGTACATGGTGGCCCCTCAACTTCCCAAACGCTTGCTGAAGTTGCTTACGGCGTGCTGCTTTAGCGGGGTATAGGAACAACAAACCCCCTTTTTCAAGAGTCCCCAATGTATTCGATGCCGCACGAGCGGTCAAACGCCCGCGCAGCCCCTAAAAAACCATGGTTCGCTCAACATCGCTGACTTTTTTCCAGCCCGGCGCGCCTGAATTTCACGCCATCTGAGCGTTTGCCCGAGCGCAGCCCGAACACCTGCGCGGCGAGCCCCAGATGGGTAAGGATGCGTTGAATCACGGCCGGCTCCTCGATGGCTGCAATGAGCTTCAGTTGCCCACCACAATGCGGGCTACGCTCGATGTCGATATCGCCATGTCAATTGGCCGCTTCAACAATTGCGCCCACCGCATCCGCCCTTTCCCGTTCCCGGCTGACAGGTACGCGCCATCGCCTTCTTGCGCCGGTGGGGTCGCCACCGGCGGCACCGGCACCACCCCCAGGCGCAGCTTCGCATTCGGCGCCAGCACGCCATGAAAGCGGATCAGGTGCAGCCTCGGTCTCGGCACCAGTGCAGCCAGGCGTTGCATGAATTCCATCGGTGCCATCACATGCTGGCTGGTGCCATCGCGCCAGGCGGTCTTGAGCTTTAGCACCACTTGCCCGGCACGGTTCACACTGAGCCGCTCATTAGAGATCGCCGGGCGGGTAATGTAGCGGCACAGTTGCTCCACCCCCTGCCGGTAATCGGCTGCTATGTATACCCCGGCATGCAAACTGAAGCCGTGGGCATTGGCGCAGAGTGTCGGCCTGGATTCACCACTTCGCGCCAGATGGTGCTGCGCCAGTTGCAGGCTCAGCACCTTCTGCCCCGCTCGTGGGCCTTGTGCGATCCGGTAGTTGGCGGCTGCCACTTGCAAGGGGGTCGTCATGTCATCCGGATCGGTGACGCCACCGGCCAGAGTGGTCTGGCCATCCTCCTCGACGAGATGGCCCAGCCGTGTCAGCAGCCGCAGGATGCGCGTGATGATCTTGCCCAGTAACGCTTGCAGCGCGGCATGGGTGGGTGCAGCGGCTGCGTGAAAGATAGGTGCGGCGGCGGGTGCGGGCGCGCTCTCGTCTGTGGTGCTTACGGTATCTACGGTGTCTAGGACATCCTAGCTTGCCATAGACCCCATCAAGCACCAGCGCATGCAGGTGGATGTTCAGGTTAGCGCCTCAGCCTAAGCGCTGGATGAGGGTGACGGCGCCGGTCGCGGCCTGATCGCGCTTGAGGTCGGTCTGGTCAATGAGAGACGTGGCAGTGGAAAGATGGATGATCTGCAATATCGGCCAAATGCAAGCACCGGTGCGGCACTCGGGCAATAATTGCCTCGAACGCCGCACCAGTGCTTGTGTTTCAGTCTTTGGCCGGCCTTTCCCGGCTAACCGGCAAATTCACCCAATCAAAGCGTATTCAGGAAATCCTGCAGATTGCGCTTCAGTTGCGGCGTCATACTGATATAGCGGTCACGCGCGACGGCACCCTCGCCATCGTGCGCCCGAATGGCTGCGTCCAACGAGGTGGCGCGGCCGTCATGCAGGTATGGGCCACGGGCACGCAATCCCCACAGCGGTGGTGTCTTCATTTCATGCGTGCCCGCACCGGCCTGTGCGATGCCATCGTT
>JANMZU010000922.1:0-1676 GCA_031383585.1 Betaproteobacteria bacterium | reverse complement strand
ATCGGCCGACGCGATGCCGCGCGCATTCGTCAGCACAAACACGCGGTGTAAAAAGCCCGCTACCAGCGGCGCGTGTTCAGCGCAGAGCAAGCGCCAGGCAGGGTGATTCTGGCGCAGGTGGGCGAGAGAGGAGTAGTCGAGTGACATTTGTAAACAAGTGGCGTGTGGGGAATGCGGCGTGGTGACTGTGGAATATATCGAGCCATCAGGTTTTCAACCAGCGGAGCTCGTAGCGTCGGCTTTGAAAGCGAGCGCTAGATTTCCGGATGCGCCACCTTCAGCCCAAGATGCTGCGAAAAAGGCCGGAAGTCCACATCTGCGTGAAGTAACGTCAGTCCATCCTCGATGCATCGAGTAGCGATGAGCGTACCGATGGTTTTTCTGATGGTGACGCCCATCGCCCGCAGCGACCGATAGTTCTCGGACGCTTTGATCGCCAGATCGTACCCAACCAGGTCAATGTGTTCGAATGCATCGAAGGTTCTCTTGACCCACTTGAACTCGCGCTCGTCCCGCACGCCCTGCAGCACTTCCGCAACAATCAAGTCGCCGACGGCGAGCGAACTGCGTCCGAAGAGTGAGTCCAATAGCACCACCTGCGGCGTCTCGGCTGAACGGAAATAGTCGATCCAGACGCTGGAATCAACCAGAATCACCGGTCAGTCCTCATGGCGTTCAGGTTGCCTTCCCAGGTAATCTTTCCCTTGAGCTCCCGCGCCTTTTCCTGCGCGCAAAGCTGCACCAAAGTCTTCAAGCCAAGTTCGACTGCCTCGCGCTTGGTCTTGGCACCAGTGGCCTTCAACGCATCCTTCATGAGCTTGTCGTCTATCTCGATGTTTGTTCGCACGTTGTGTACCTTTTTGTCTACCGATACACATGTTATCACCACCGACTGCGCCCAGCCCCAAGATCCGCCAGCGTGAATCACGGTTGGATTTTCAGGCGGCGCAAAGGAGCGCGCATAACAACACACTTTGCAGCTTCAGACCCTGCAGGCTATTTGGTGAATCACTAGCATTGGTGCGGCTTTCAGGCGATTTGTTGTCTGAAAGCCCCGCCAGTGCTAGCTCTTGCGCAATGTCGGGCGGATTACCCCTCGTTGCCTGATGCGCGCAGTACCCATGCTGCGATAAATTCAATCATCGCATCGCTCTCGCCAAGTGCGGGCAACACGCGAAAGGCAATCCCGGTGCGCAATTGCGTATCTTCAATCAACTTTGGCAAATCCTTGCGCATATGGCCGCCGATGGCGAGGAAAATCGGCGCAACCGTAATGGCGTTGACGCCCCGTTCATGCAACGTTGATACGGCTTCATCAAACGACGGCTGCATTCGCTCCAGAAATGCCAATTCAACGATCCTGTCAGTCTCAATAGACTGAACTGCCGCCTTGAGCTTGATGAATGGCGCTGCCCATCCCGGGTCGGATGAGCCGTGCGCGAATAGCAACAGCGCTGATTTCGAATTTAGAGTCGCCATGTCAAGATGATAGCAGGCGGATGGCATGGTACGCCGCTTGCTTATACCTTCAACATGAAGCCACGAAAGCCGCCAAGCCTAAAAGTCATGCTGGTCGATGAAGACCCCGATCGCGCGGCCGACGTGCGTGCCGCGCTTGAGGCCAACGGCTGCAAAGTCGTATCACTGCTGGCTTCAACTCTGGAAATATATGACGC
>JANMZU010000872.1:0-3171 GCA_031383585.1 Betaproteobacteria bacterium | reverse complement strand
TCTTTAGATTGACGCCGATGGAAGTGTTGCGCGGGGTGACCGTGAATGCGGCATGTGCTTTGGGCCTGCAGCACGACCGTGGGTCGCTGGCGGTGGGCAAGCGTGCTGACTGGTGTGTGTGGGCTGTGGCGCAGCCGGCAGAGCTTTGCTACTGGATGGGTGGCGTGAAGCCCGACCGGATCGTTTCGAGCGGAAGAGAACGCTAATGACAAACTCCGCACTATGGCAGGTTGACCATGGCGATGTTGACAGCGTCCCGCTGATCGTCAACGTCCCGCATGCAGGGACCCATCTGCCCCCCTTGATTGCGCAGACCTTGACCGCCGCAGGTCTGCAGGTGCCTGACACCGATTGGCATGTCGACAAGCTGTATGACTTTGTGCCATCGCTGGGTGCGACACTGATGGTGGCGACGCATTCCCGCATCGTTGTCGATCTTAACCGTGATCCCGCGGGGCTGGAGATGTATCCCGGTGCCAGCAATACCGAAATTTGCCCGACGACGACCTTTCATGACAAGCCGGTCTATATGGCTGGTATGGTGCCGGATGCTGCGGCGATCAGGTTGCGGATCGAGCAATACTGGTTACCGTATCACACGCAGTTGGCCGCTGAAATTGCCCGTCTCAAAGCGCGCCACGGCTACTGCATTGTCCTGGACGGTCACTCCATCGTCAGTGAGGCGCCACGTTTTTTTACCGGGCGCCTGCCAGACCTGAATCTTGGCACGGCAGACGGTCGCAGCTGCGCGCCATCACTTGCGCAAGCCGCATTCGATGTGCTGGCAGGTGCAGACGGTTTCTCTGCGGTACATAATGGTCGCTTCAAGGGCGGGCATATCACCAGGCAATACGGAAAGCCCGGCAACAAGGTGCATGCCCTGCAACTGGAAATGGCACAGCGTTGCTATATGAACGAAGCGGCTCCGCACACTTATGATGGGCGCCGCGCTGAAGCACTCAAGGCGTTACTGAAGCAACTGGCCGCAACGTTGGTTGATTGGCGGCCGACCCCTGGCGACGAAATGTAAACATAGGAATACTGCTGATGGCAACCTCTTCACCCCCTGCTGCGGCGCCCAAGCCAAGTTTCGCGGTCCCGATGCTCGAGTCGGTCAAACGCAACAAGACCGAGCGCCGCGTGACTATGCCGGAAGTGTTGGCCGCACTTGTTGAAGACGGCTTCATTCCGCAGGCCGAATCCGAGCGTGCTCTCAAAGACTGGCGCACGAACCCGTCGGACGAGCATCCGCTGACGATCGTGTCCAAGGCAAAGCTTAAGTCGCTCAAGCCGCCGCAGCGCAATCTCGACATCGAACAGCTGACAGAGTGGATGGCGCTGCGTGTCGATGTCCCGTATTACCACGTTGATCCGCTGAAGATCGACATGCGCGCGGTAACTGATGTGATGTCGTCCGACTACGCGGCCAAGCGCAATATCCTGCCGGTTGAGGTACGCGGCAGGGATGTGGTGATCGCCACTTGCGAGCCTTACATGTCTGTCTGGCAACGAGAGCTGGGCGAGATGCTCAAGTACAACATCAAGGTGGTGATCGCCAATCCGCTGGACATCGCGCGCTACGTGGGGGAGTTCTACAACCTTTCACGCTCAGTTAAGCGTGCAGAAAAAAATGACAGTGGTGCCGCCCGCATCAACGACTTCGAGCAACTCGTCGAACTCGGTAAGGCCGGGCGTACGCTGGATGCCAACGATCATCACATCGTGACACTGGTCGACTGGCTATGGCAATACGCGTTTGACCAGCGGGCCTCGGATATCCACGTCGAGCCACGTCGCGAGATCGCCATCGTTCGTTTCAGAATTGACGGCGTATTGCATCAGGTCTATCAGGTACCGGCGACAGTTGCCGTCGCGATGACGTCCCGCATCAAGATTCTCGGTCGCATGGACGTCGTGGACAAACGCCGCCCGCAAGATGGACGCATCAAGACGCGCATGCCCGATGGTCAGGAGATTGAGCTGCGTCTATCTACCCTGCCGACAGCGCATGGCGAAAAGCTGGTGATGCGCATATTCGATCCCGATGTGTTGATACGCGATTTTTCCGAGTTGGGTTTTTCGTCCGACGATTATGAAAAATGGCAGGGACTGATCGGCAATCCGGGCGGTATCGTGCTCGTCACCGGCCCGACTGGCTCGGGTAAAACGACGACGCTGTATTCGACCTTGAAGCAGCTTGCTACGCCGGAAGTGAATGTCTGCACGATTGAAGATCCGATCGAAATGATCGAGCCCTCACTCAACCAGATGCAGGTACAACCGCAGATTGACCTGGGTTTTGCCGAAGGCGTTCGTGCACTGATGCGGCAGGACCCGGACATCATCATGATTGGCGAGATTCGCGACAAGGAAACCGCCGAGATGGCGATTCAGTCGGCGCTCACAGGCCATCTGGTGCTCTCCACGTTGCATACCAATGACGCACCGGCGGCAGTCGCGCGACTGCTCGATCTGGGTGCGCCCGCTTATTTGCTGAGTTCGACCTTACTCGGTGTCATGGCACAAAGGCTGGTGCGCACTTTGTGCCCGCACTGCAAGGAAAAGATTCCGTTCGACGACCCGGTGCAGGTCAAGATCTGGCATGAAACCGTCGCGCCGTGGAAAGGCGAAGCGCCCAAGGATATTTTCCGGCCGGTTGGTTGCTTGGAGTGCCGCAATACCGGTTACATGGGGCGCATCGGCATCTATGAAATTCTGTTGATGACGCAAGAATTGAAGAAATTGATTACCGACAACACTGATCTATCGGCGATAAAGTCGGAAGCGTATCGCGCCGGCATGAAACCGTTGCGACTATCCGGCGCCATGAAAGTCGCGCAAGGTGTGACAACAATGGAAGAGGTGCTGAAGGTTGCGCCTCGGGATTAAGCGGCTGCGGGTCAGTCGGCAATTGAGTGGGAACCTCAGACAACCTCCGTTCGTGCAAAGGTATCGAAATACTACCAAGCCAAGTCGTTGATTAATCCTCCGCAGCGAGGTCTTTCGGTACTTAAGGGAAGCGGGAAATTGCTGTTCCGAGTTCTAGTTTTGAATACATGCTCATTGCCTCACCCTTGTGCCCTCCATACGCCAATTGTCTTTCCACGTCTTGCCGCCATCAAATGAAAACGCCTGTTGCCATTTCACATGGTCGGCGTCGACATGGATCCA
>JANMZU010000853.1:0-3449 GCA_031383585.1 Betaproteobacteria bacterium | reverse complement strand
GCATCGCGCGCGATCCTGAGTCCCGTTGCCACCGCGCGTGCGTTCGAGCGCAGCTCCGCGCCGGAAACGCCGGAAAACACCATTTTAGGTAGCAGTGTGTACGCCAGTCCGATGATGGTGATCACCACAATCATCTCGATCAACGAAAAACCGCGCTGGCGCATGATCAACTCGTTGAAGTCGCGAGGACCGTTATTCCCAGGACTTCAAATCGCGGTTTGGCCCTTCGCCACCCTCTTGGCCATCCGCGCCCAGCGAAACAATCTCGTAGGGCCGATTGTCAGTGCCCGGCGAACGGTAGTTCAAGTCATTGCGCCACGGATCCTTAAGCTCTTCTGCATTCTTGACATAGGGCCCATTCCAGTTGGGCACACCCGATGGCGCTTGCAGCAGTGCCTTCAGCCCCTCTTGGGTCGTGGGATATTTGCCGGTATCGAGCTTGTAAATATCCAGCGGCCCCGACAACGCGACGATCTTGCTCTTGGCGATCTTTGACTGAGCTTGATCTGCCTTCCCAAAAATATTAGTCGCCGCCCAGCCGACGATGACGCCGATGATGGTGATGACGACGATGATTTCGATCAGTGAGAATCCGTGTGCCCGGTTGCGTTGCACGGGCAGGTTCATAGTTTTCATAAAGACCCCAACAAAAAATAAAAGAACGCGAAAAAAACTACAGCGGAATGTCCATAAGACCGAACATGGCAACCAGCAACGACATGATGATGCCGCCGATAATTAACGCGAGACCGACGATCATGATTGGTTCAATCAGCGCTAGCGCGCGTTTCACGGCGGCTGCGACTTCGCGGTCGTATACATCGGCGACCTGAAACAGCATTTCGTCTAATTGCCCGGTCTCTTCGCCCACAGCGATCATTTGGACAGCGAGCTTTGGGAATACGTTCGCCTCGTTCATTGGCTTTGCCATGCCGCGCCCTTCTTTCAGGTCGCGCGCAACGATTTCAATGGCATCACGAAACACGACGTTGCCCATCGTATCCTTCAGAATTGACAGCCCTGCCAGCAATGGCACGCCGTTTTGCAGGAGGATCGCCAGTGATCGGGCAAATCGCGCCATCTCCATCTTCGTCACCAGCTTGCCCATGATCGGCCAGCGAAGGAATTTGACGTCCCATTTTGCGCGTGACACCGGATCGTTGAGCGAGCGGACCAGCAACCAGATGATGACTGCAACGCCTGCAAACATGGCCGGCCAATAGGCACGCGTAAAAACGCCAATTGTCAGCACCGCTTCAGTCGCAAATGGAATTGCCTTGCCGGACTGATCAAATATCTGCTTGAACTGCGGCACGACGAATATCACCAACGTCAACACAGAGGCCACGGCGACGACAAAAAGTATCGCCGGATATACCAGCGCAGACTTCACAGTTTCACGTACTTCCTGACTGCGCTCCATGTAATCGGCGAGCCGCATCAGCACATTGCCAAGTGCGCCGCCGACTTCGCCGGCCTTGACCATATTTACGTAGAACCGCGTAAAAACATCGCGGTGCGGCTCCAGCGCTTTGGATAACGCCGCGCCGCCGCGTACGTCGTTTCTGATCGCAACGAGCAATTCACCTACTGCGGGCTTTTCGGCAAGGCCGATGAGAATTTCCATGCTGCGATCCAGCGGCAAACCGGCCTTAAGCAGCGTGGCAAGTTCGCGCGTCAGCGTGCCAAGGTCGTCCTGGCTGACCCGCGCCCTGGAAAACAGGCCTGCAGGTTTCACCCCGGGCTGCCGCGCGACCGCTACTGCGCCATTTCCGCCGGCCTGATTCACCTCGGCCACGCGGATTGGTATCAAGCCGGTCGACTGCAGGTGCGCAATTACTGCCGCCTGCGTCGCGCCCTCCAAGACGCCTTCCTGGGTTTCACCCGCCGCAGAGACGGCCTTGTATTGGAACATCAGCATCAGGGGGTCAGTCTTCGCGCGTGACGCGCAATACTTCCTCGATGGTCGTCACGCCTTCTACAGCTTTTTTGAGGCCGTTTTCGTACATGGTCTCCATGCCTTCGCCAATCGCCGCTTCGCGCAGCTCGGTCGCGGTCGCGTGGCGCATGATGAGGCTACGTAGCGTATCGGTCATCGGCAGCACTTCGATAATCGAAAGACGTCCGAAATAGCCGGTGTGCGCGCAATGCTCACAACCTTTGGCGTGGTACAGCGTGACAGATTCAGCCTTGGTGAATCGCTGCAAGCCCATTTGCTCAACGAACTCCTCGACCGGGTGATACGGTGTTTTACAATGCCCGCATAGCACCCGTACCAGGCGCTGCGCCTCAATGCCGACGACAGTGGAGGTCAGCAAATAATCCTCCACGCCCATGTCGAGCAGGCGGTTGATGGTCGCGGCGGCGTCATTGGTATGGATAGTGCTCAACACCATGTGGCCGGTCAGTGCTGACTGCATCGCAATCTGGGCGGTTTCAAGATCGCGAATTTCACCGATCATGATGACGTCCGGGTCCTGCCGGACGATGGATCGGAGCGCATTGGAAAACGTGAGGTCGATCTGCGGCTTAACTTGAATCTGGTTGATGCCCGGCATCTGGTATTCCACCGGGTCTTCGACAGTAAGAATCTTCACGTCTGGTTTGTTCAGGCGGTCGAGTGCGGTGTATAGCGTTGTGGTTTTGCCGCTACCCGTCGGGCCGGTGACCAGCAGGATGCCGTAGGGTTGATCGAGAATGGCGCTAAAGATTTTCAGGTTCGCGTCGTCGAACCCTAATGCGTGAAAGTCTAGCGCAACACCACCTTTGTCGAGAATCCGCATGACGACGCTTTCACCATGCATCGTCGGCACCGTTGAAACGCGTAAATCTATTTCCTTGCCCTGCACACGCAATTTGATGCGGCCATCCTGCGGCAGGCGCCGCTCGGCGATATCGAGGTTTGCCATGATCTTGATACGCGATATGACAGCCGCTGACAGCCTGCGCGGCGGTGACTCAGTCTCATGCAGGACACCGTCGATGCGGTAACGCACGATCAGCCGGTTTTCGAACGGTTCGACGTGTATATCGGAAGCCCTGCGCTCCAGCGCATGATTGATGATCAGATTCACCAACCGGATAACGGGTGCTTCAGAAGCCAGGTCTTTCAACTGCTCGATATCGCCGAAATCCTGCTCCTCGTCGCGCGTGGAGATGTTGTCCACGATCTGGCCCATCGACGATCGGCCGCCGCCATACAGGCGTTCGAGCGCGGCCTCGATCTCATTGGGTGCGGCGATGAACGGGCGCACGCGCTTGCCGGAGGCCATCTGCACCGCCGAAAGCACGTACGAATCGGTGGGATCGGCGATCGCTAGCGCCAGCTCGTCGTCGTCCTCGCGCAATGGCACCACCTGGGCGTCGCGCAGGAACTTGGGCGACAGGCGCTCTTCCATGAGCGGGAGCTCGGGGTAGTCGGCGGCGTGGGCGAGCGGCAGGTCGAGCTG
>JANMZU010000847.1:0-6548 GCA_031383585.1 Betaproteobacteria bacterium | reverse complement strand
GTAAAGACTTGACAGCGGGCCCTTGACGATTTCAATGCGCTCGATCATGTCGAGGGGAACATTTTCGAATGCGGGTGAGCCGGATGTTGCCGACCCAAGGCGCAATCCGTCCACCAATAGCAGCGTGTGCTGGCTATTAGCTCCGCGTATGAATACACCGGCGGGTTGGCCTGCGCCGCCGGTGGCACGGATTTCGACGCCGGCTTTGCGTTGCAAAAGTTCTGCCAGCGTCGCGGTACCCGCTGCATCGATTTCTTCGCGGGTGATGACGCCGGTGGTGGCCAGCGTATTGCTGAGCGGTTGCGGCGTACGCGACGCCGTGACGATTAGTTGCTCGACCTGAGCGGTTGCCTGCGGGTTTAACTGTGCCAGGGCAACAGGCGAGACGACGAGTGAAGACAGGATAAGGTGATGTAGTTTGTTGGCTCTCATGGGATTTCTGGATAGGTTGCAGCGAGCGTCCCCGCAAGCTGCGTGATTCTTCATGCGGGGTGCCGATACACGTATCGACACTTTTGCACACCGACCAATCAGACTTGAAAACAAGTCAGACTGGTGCCAAGGCCGGTATCCGGACTGATGGTGTGCGGCTGAAAAACCAGCCGCGCTCGCCGTCACCTTCCCGAATGTGTGCACAAAACGCACGCCATCCAGTGGCACCTCGACTGCAAGTAAACCAATCACCGTTGCGGGGGCAGTGCCTGATATTTTTCGTACAGGCTTCCCGTTTAACGCCAGCGAATTTTGCTCGACCACTGACGCACCTTATGCACCCCGATTGTACCGCGTCGGACGCGATCAAAAGGGGCGACGTTTCAACCAGTGCAGCGCATCGGCGGGTGGGAGAAGCCTCGAGACGTGAAAACCCTGCAGGAATTCACAATGGTGCTTTCCGAGGAAATCCGCCTGCTCCCGCGTCTCTAAGCCTTGCGAAATGACACGCAGATCCAGGCTTGCCGCCAGATTGATGATGGCAACCGTGATGGCGACATCATCTTTGTCACGCCGAATGTCGCGCACAAATGAGCGATCGATTTTTACCTTGTCGATCGGATAGCGTTTCAAAAACGAGAGTGAGGAGTAGCCGGTGCCGAAATCGTCGACCGCCAACGTAACGCCGAGATCTTTCAGGCGACCCGGCGTTTTGGTCATCGCGCTCACATCTTCGAGAAACAAACTCTCGGTCAGTTCAAGCTCGATCATTTGCCCGGCAACACCGTGCTCGGTCAGGCACGCGGCGATGCTCTCCACCAGATCCTTTTGTTTGAACTGTATCGCAGAGAGAATGATCGCAATGGGAATCACCATCCCCAGATCCGCCCACCCGCGCCGCACTGGAGGCGCTTTTAGGCAAGATCATCACCCGCATCCTGCGGTTGATGACACGGATTGGTCACCACGTCGAAGAGGATGGCCAGATCTGTCTGGCCGGCGGCATCACCGATCCGGATGACGTGATGACCCCATTGCAAGCCGCCGCCGCCAATTCCCGTATTGCCCAGAGCCCGCGTGCGGTGCAGAAAGTGCTGAGTCTGCAGCTAGCACTGCTCCGTTCTGGGGGAAACCGTGAGTCCTCAGCAATGTCCGCAATTGTTGAAGCGGGTGTTCAATTATCGACATCGAGCATTGCCCGCAATGGGGTGGGCGACTGAAGCTGAGCGCGGCCATTGAAGAACCTGCCGCCACCGCGCGCACTGGCAAGACGGGTTGAGCTGTTGCAGGCGGCGTGAGGGGCAAAACCAGACTGGATTTTGAAAGGGCTGGGGGAGGTGCTCGGCCCGAGCGCGGGCACTCGCTCAGATAGCGTGGAAATCAGGCGCGATGAGCTGGAAAAAGGGGCAGCGATGTTGAGCGAACCATGGTTTGTTAGAGGATGCCTGCGCGTGTGACCGGTTGAAGATCATTGGAAACATTCAGGAGTCATGAAAAAGGCCGTTTGAAATTCCTATACCGTTATCTATTGCGTCATTGTTTGCTACCGGCCAAAGACCAATTTCCGATTACTCTCAATTTTCAATGCATCGAATACAAGACCGAAAAAGCCGTTTCTTGAGAATCTGTCGGAGAGGCATTTGTACCGCGTGGGCAGTGACTTAGCACATCTGCAGTTTGACAAGCTTTGCGTAAACGGGGATTCTTGGCAACCCCATCAAACATTCGCTGGCGACAGCGGGCATTTCCAGACGGATTTAGCTGAAACGACCATTAGTTTAGGCGTTGCACCACCAGTTATATCGCATCGAACTACCAGGCAGGCAAAGGTGACAAATAGTTGCAACTTGTCGTCTTATCGAAAAAGGGCATTGCGGAAACATATGCCCGGCAGTCACACTGTGTTGCCGTCAAAAAACATGAAAAGTGCACGTTGAGCCGACCAGACAAAAAGAATGACGCAATACCCTCCATCAGCTCCCGGCTGGGCTGGCTGGTCGCTGCTTGCCTGCTGCCGGGCATCGTCGTGACCGCATTGCTGCTTTCGTATAACTACGTGCGTGAGCGCGAGGAAGTTTTGCGTGATTCGGCGGCCACTTCGCGCGCACTGCTCTCCGTCGTTGATCGCGAGTTTGCCGCAGCTGAACTGACGCTTCTTACACTCACCACGTCGCCTCTTTTGAATCGCAGCGAATTGGCAGCATTCCACACCCAGGCCGTCGAAGTGTTGCAGCGAAAAGATCTCGATAATATTGTGCTCATCGATGCTTCATCGCAACATGTGGTGAACGCGAAGGTGTCGTTCGGCCAGCCACTACCAAAAACGACCAATAGTAGCCAGCTAGAAAAAATTCTCAAGACCGGAAAGTCGGATATTTCAGGGCTGTACATCGGTGCCGTACTGAAAACGCCAATGGCGAATGTGTCCGTACCCGTCTTCAGAGGCGGGATCGTCACGCACTCGCTGCTCGGCGTTTTGCTGCCAAATCGATTTCAAAGAATCCTCGACGACCAGTACATTCCGTCTGGTCGTGTCGTGACGATTTTCGACGGCGTCGGTGTAGTCGTGGGCCGAACCGCAGAAATCGACAAGTTCAGGGGTCAATCAGTTACCAAGGGATTGGCCGCTGCTCTGGTAACGCGTGACGAAGGCTGGCTGGAAACCCCTGGGTTAGAAAATATTGATATGTTTACCGTCTACTCGCGGTCAGCGACTTCTCGCTGGGGCGTTTCAATCAGCATTCCTAAACGGGCACTCATTACCGACCTGCGCCAATCCCTCGTTTGGCTGGGCACCGTATCCATCCTTCTTCTTGGCTTCGGCCTTTTGATGGCGTGGCGGATGGGTGGACGCATCGGCCACGCGATTCATCAGTTAACCGGACCCGCGCTTGAGCTGGCGCATGGAAAGGTAGTTCAAATCCCTAAGCTGGGCGTGCGTGAGGCCGATGAGGTGGGTCAGGCGCTCATGCGGGCTTCGGGCGCACTCGACGCTGCGCGAACGCAGCTTCAAGCGACAAGTCGGGCGCGCGAGCGCAGCGAAGCGCGCCTGCGCGGTATCGTGGATTCGGCGATGGATGCGATTATCAGCATTGATGGGGCGCAAAACATCGTGCTCTTTAATGCGGCAGCCGCAGCGATGTTTGATTGTCCTGCCGAGCAGGCGCTCGGCGCATCGCTGCGTTTATTCATTTCCGAGGACCTGATCGCGCTCCCCCGTGCTGCAAGCGGGATTGATAGCAGCAGGAATCCAGAAAGCGGCGTGGGCCTGGGATCAGGGCAACGCCGCAGTGGTGCCCGATTTCCCATCGAAGTCTCGCGTTCCAAGGTTGTCGACGGCGGTGACACTATAGAAACTCTCATCATTCGAGACGTAACTCACGTGCAGGCATACGCAGCACTGGTGCAGAGCAACCTTGAACTTCAGCAGTTTGCCTTTGTCGCGTCACATGACTTGAAGACACCGCTACGGGCAATTAGCGGCTTTGTGCAGGTGCTAGAGCGAAACTACATCACGAAACTCGATGAACAAGCTTTGATGTTGATCAGGCGTACTGCGGGCGCGGCAAAGCGTCTGGAAAATTTGATCGACGATCTGCTCGGGTTTGCGCGCCTTAAAAGCGAGGCCAAACCGTTTGTCCCGCTTAGCTGTCGGGTCATTGTGGACGAAGTCATTCAAATGTTGCAGGCCGCGATTGACGAGGCCAACGCCAGGGTTGAAGTCGATGACTTGCCCACCATCATGGGCGACCGCACCCAGCTGGTGCAGCTATTCTTGAACCTCATCGGCAATGGCATCAAGTACTGCACAGCCGATCAACCGGTGGTCCGGTTGGCAGCGACCAGGCGCGAAAGTGACTGGCTAATAACGGTTTCAGACAACGGGATCGGAATCGATGAAAAACACTTCCAAATGATCTTCGAAGTGTTCAAGCGGCTGCATACGCAACAGGAATACACCGGCACCGGTATTGGTCTGGCCGTATGCCGGCGCGTGGTAGAGCAACACGGTGGGCAGATATGGGTATACTCAGAACGTGGTAAAGGCAGCGTCTTCAACTTCACCTTACCCCTTGTTGAATCAGGGAGCAATCCACCATGAAAATCAGCCCGCTTGCAGATATCCGCATTGCCGAAATCCTGTTAGTCGAAGATAACGAAGACGATGTTTTCCTGACCCGCGCCGCGTTCGAGGCCAACAGCCTTCGCGTCAATCTGCACCATGTCAGCAACGGGGAAGAGTGCCTGAAATTCCTTCGAAAACAGGCGCCGTACATCGGCACTCCTTTCGCCGATCTTATTTTGCTGGATATGCACATGCCCGTCATGAACGGATACGAAGTCCTAACGGAAATTGTCAACGACGAGCGGTTGCGTTCGCTCCCGGTCGTTGTATTGACAACGTCCCATGATGCAGAAGACATCAAGAAAATGTACGACCTGCGATGCAGCTCCTACATCACCAAGCCCGTCGATTTTGACAATTTCGTAAAGGCTGTGAATCAATTTTCGGACTACTGGCTGACGCTCGTTGTCGTTCCCACTTCGACCTCGACCTAGATATCCATTTCCGCTTTCGCCGTTGCGCGGATAGCATTGGTTCGCGAGACATCTGCCGATATCGTTCGACTTGCAAAGACCAATCGGCTTCCCTGCCGCAAGCGACCGACGCGGGTTTCGTTGCTTTGGGCGGCGTGTTGAGAGCAGGTGTATTTTGATACGCCAAATTAAGCAATCCATATTCGTAGAAAACGGGTGCGCAAATGCGCAGTGGCTATAGTTTGTAAATACTCCTATCCCGCCGCCACAGCAGGCACGCCGGACGAGAGCATGCCTGCACCCATCACCCTCGCACCCGCCGCACCCACCCACGCCGCGCACGCAGGCGATGGCGACTGCCTCCCAGCCGGTAACGCGCAGGAGCGCCTGCGGTGGGCGCAATTGCTGGAGCGTGTGTTCGACATCGACATCGAGCATTACTCCCACTGTGGTGGGCAACTGCAACTGATCGCGGGCAATCGCTCAGATAGCGTGGAAATCAGGCGCGATGTGCTGGAAAAAGGGGCGGCGATGTTGAATGAATCATGGTTTGTTAGAGGATGCGTGCGCGTGTGACCGGTTGACGATCATTGGAAACACTCAGGAGTCATGAAAAAAGCCGTTTGAAATTCCTATACCCTATACCCATGGCTGGCATAGCGCGATGGTCTATCGCAGTGAAGCGTTCATGGCGCCGATTGGCGTGGCCCGTTGGCCATTCAAACACACCGACCGGCCGGTGAGGTTAGCGAAAAATTGACGCACTGACGTCACAATTGCGCGCGACAATTTCTGTGAAAGCCATTCGATTTTCGTGCCGGAGACAACATGAAGCTCTCTTCTTTGAGTCGCTACACACTCTTACTTACGCTCTTGAGTTGTACCGGGGTCGCAACTGCCTCTGGCGACGCGCTTCGCGGGCAGTCACGTTACCTGTCAACTTGTTCGCAGTGCCACGGTTCGCCGCCAGATCATCGCGCCATCAATGCGGCGAACAATCCGGACTTGATTGCATATGCCGTCAACTCGGTCAGCGGCATGGGTTTTCTGGCGAGTCTGTTGACACGTCAAGATATGGAGGATATTGCTGCGTACATCGGCACGCCCGCGCTGAGCCAGAATGTCCTCACGGTCGGTAGATTGAGTGTTGGGGAGGGACTCGTCACTTCACAACCGCGGGGGATCGTCTGCGGCGGTACCTGCGCATGGAGTTACGAACCCGGTTCGGTCATTTCACTTACGACAACAGCTCCCAGAGGTTCGACATTTGCCGGCTGGACCGGTGAGTGCCGCGGACGCGGTGAGTGCCTTGTGACGATGACAGGCGCGAAGACGGTATTCGCACGGTTCGAGCGCAATGGGCCCAAGCTCGACTACTCGGATCTTTGGTGGGGCGGTGAAGCCGAAAATGGCTGGGGACTATCAATCGTCCATCGTGCCGGATCGAGGCAACAGTTCCACTCTCTGGCCGTCTACGATGAACTCGGTCGGCCAACGTGGTATGTAATGCCCGGTGGACGGTGGAACGATGATTTCACGGCCTTTCAAGGGAGTTTGTATCAGCCACGCAGCGCGGC
>JANMZU010000836.1:0-9992 GCA_031383585.1 Betaproteobacteria bacterium | reverse complement strand
GTGCAACAGACTCAAACGCATTCTCAAAATCGCGCATTGCAGATTGCGGAATCGTCAGCCCCGCCGCCATTGCATGGCCACCAAATTTGCTGATGATGCCCGGGTGATGTTTGGTGACAAGGTCTAGCGCGTCGCGCATATTAAATCCACGGACGGAGCGGCCAGAACCTTTTAGATTGCCTTGTCCATCCTGAGCGAAAGCGATCACGGGCCGATGATATTTTTCGCGTATCCGTGACGCCAGAATCCCGACCACCCCCTGATGCCAGCCGGGGTCGAACAGTGACAATGCGTAGCGTGCGCCGACATCGACATCTGCCAGGGACAACAACGCGGTGTCACGCATATCGGATTCGATCACGCGGCGTTCGCGGTTGAGTGTGTCGAGCTGGGTTGCCAGCGTGGTGGCGGTTTGCTCGTTTTCTGCCAGCAGGCAGGCAATGCCCAGCGACATATCATCCAGGCGGCCAGCGGCGTTCAATCTGGGGCCGACCACGAAGCCGAGATCGTACGTCGATGCGCGATTGGCATCGCGTCCTGCAACCTGCATCAGCGCGCGAATGCCTGGCGACATGCGCCCAGCGCGAATTCTCGACAGGCCTTGCTCCACCAGCACGCGATTGTTGTGGTCCAGACGTACCACATCAGCGACGGTGCCCAGCGCAACCAGATCGAGCAGATCCGCCAGGTTTGGCTCGGTCCTGCCCTGGAAATAATTGCGCCGCCGCAGCTCGGCACGTAGCGCCGTCATCGTGTAAAAGATTACGCCGACACCAGCCAGATTCTTGCTGGCGAACGTGTCGCCGACCTGATTCGGGTTCACGATCACAGCCGCCTCCGGCAGCTCCTGCCCCGGCAGATGGTGGTCGGTAACCAGCACCTGAATGCCGCGCCGGTTGGCCTCGCTCACGCCGTCAACGCTGGCAATCCCGTTATCGACGGTGATAATGATGTCGGGGCGGCGCTGTGCGGCAAGTGCGACGATTTCGGGCGTGAGGCCATAGCCGAATTCGAATCGATTAGGCACGATGAAATCCACCGTCGCCCCCATTGCTCGTAGCGCGCGCATGCCCACCGCGCAGGCGGTCGCGCCGTCGGCGTCATAGTCGGCAACGATCAACAGGCGCTTGCCAGACTGAATGGCGTCCGCGAGTAGCGTAGCCGCTTCGCTTACCGATGCGAGGTGCGCAGGCGAGAGCAGGGCCGTCAAACTGTGATTCAGATCGGAAGGTGCGGTAACGCCACGTGCAGCGTAGATTCGCGCCAGGCGAGGATCGACGTTGGCTGCAATCAGCGCTTTGAACGCCACTGGATCGCTTTCGCGCGTGACGATTTCAGGCATGCGCTGACTCGAGAAAAGAGCGCGGCCGTTTCGCCACGTTGTTCCACCATCCGGAAATGCCGCGAAGTGATCGGCCGGTAATTGTCACATTCAGGGAGTCGCGGGTCCTTGGCAGCGTAAGAATTACCTCGTCGATCAGACCGTTGCGCAACGACGCCAACAGTGGGTTGAAAATCTGCGCGTCCAGTTCCAATGCCGCTTCCCGCCAGCCTTCTATATCGCCACGTTCATGAAATCGGGTCAGCGTATCCAGCACAAGCAGATTTTCTTTCGTCTGTGGCTTGTCCAAGACGAGATTCCATTGAGCCAGCGACGCGCTCTTGGCGCCCGTCAATTTCGCGAGCCCCCTTGACAGCGGCGCATCGCCGAACACCCCATCAATGGGCCTTGAAGCCACTGACTGGGTCGGAAGCACGCCTTCTCCCCAGAACCACAGCCCGTTGATCGTCAAACTTCTGCTGGCTTCACGCTGCTCGTTGACAGCATGTGTATGGAACAACATTTGCGCCTCGTTCTGAATCGCTTTCCAAGAGAGCTTCCCGGTCGACCGCGGCAGTTTTTCGAACACCGCGCCACGCTGAGCGGCGGCAACAGAGGTTGTTTGCGGCAACTCTAGCGTGTCGCAGCGGACGTACCACCGCCCGGACGTACCAATCGAGAATATCAGGCCCCGGTCGTCAAAATTGGCGTTGAGCGCATCAATCAATTGCCCCGCTTCATCGGCGCTTACATCGAGATGCGATGCCGGGAACAGATTAACGGTATCGCGATCAGCCTGGAAATGCGCGGGCTCGGCAAACATCCAGCCAGACTCGTCAGCATCAATCCCATCACCGTGTGCAGAAATGGCGGCAATCCCACCGTCAACGCCAAACCTGACCAAAAGTGGCTTGGGCCACTCTTCGCTGACTTGTAAGCGGCCATGTGCAAGCAATGCTTCGATTGCGGGCAAATGTGGCGGCGAAGAATCGGCAAACCAGTCCGGCGAAACCAGTAGCGAGGGGAGGAAAACATGAGATTTCATAGCGGGAGACACATGCAAAGTAGTTTATCATCGGGCCACCGCAATCCCCTGGCTCGCCACACCTTGCAACCTCTTTCACTGTTCATCGGCCTGCGCTACACGCGCGCAAAACGCCAGAATCATTACATCTCATTCATTTCGCTGGCGTCGATGCTGGGGATTGCGCTCGGCATCGCTGCGCTCATCACGGTGATGTCGGTGATGAATGGCTTTCAGAAAGAGGTGAGGGCACGCATCTTGGGAGTATCGGCCCACGTTCAGGTCATGGGCACCGAGACGGGACTGGAGAAGTGGCAATCGGTACGTGATGTAGCGATGAAAAATCCTGACGTGGTTGCCACTGCGCCGTTCGTCAATGGGCAAGGTCTGCTTGCGTATTCATCGAGTGTGCGCGGTGCCATGGTGCGCGGCATTCTGCCCGCCGACGAGGACACCGTTGCAGATCTCGGGCGCAGCATGCGGGTGGGAGAGCTCGGATCGCTGGTGCCGGAGGCCTACAACATTATTCTCGGCTCGGATATGGCGCGTCAACTTGGCGCCAAGATGGGCACCAAATTGATGCTGATCACACCGCAATTCAGCGCCACCCCCGCAGGCATGGTGCCGCGCACGCGCAGCTTTACGGTCAGCGGCATTTTCAGCTCCGGTCATTACGAATATGATTCGACGCTTGCGCTGATTCACATGAGAGACGCGCAGGTACTGTTTCGCTTGGGCGAAAATGTCACCGGCATTCGCTTGAAGCTCAAGGACACTGACCGCGCACGTAGCGTTTCGCGAATGCTCGGTGACACCCTGAAGATAGATGGATATGTGACCGACTGGACTCGTCAAAACGAGGTCTACTTTCGCGCTGTCGAGATCGAGAAGCGCATGATGTTTATCATTCTCGCGCTCATCATCGCCGTGGCGGCATTCAATCTTGTTTCCACGCTGGTGATGGTGGTGACTGACAAGCATCCAGACATCGCAATCCTGCGAACGCTGGGCGCATCCCCGGGCATGATCATGAAGATCTTCGTCGTGCAGGGCGCGGTGATCGGGGTGATTGGCACGCTGATCGGTGTCGTTGCCGGGGTGACGCTCGCCCTAAACATCGACGTAGTCGTGCCGTTCATCGAGACCGTCATCGGCGCAAAAATGCTGAGCCCGGAAGTGTATTTCCTGAGCGAAATGCCGAGCGATCTCAGATTGAAAGATGTGTGGATCACTGTCGCCATTGCCTTGACGCTTTCCCTCGCGGCAACGCTCTACCCAAGCTGGCGCGCGTCGCGCGTCAACCCGGCCGAGGCGCTGCGCTATGAGTAGCCAAATCATCAGTTGCCGGAGCGTGTCGAAGTCGTTTCACCAGGGCGACGTGCCGGTGCATGTCCTCAAAAATGTGGAGCTCAACGTCAATGAAGGCCAAACGGTCGCCATCGTTGGTGCTTCGGGCTCTGGCAAGAGCACGCTGCTGCATATTCTCGGTGGACTGGACGCGCCGACCAGTGGTGAGGTTGATGTCATGGGCAAGCGCATCGACAAACTGGCGCCGGTGGAGCAGGGCAAGCTGCGCAATGTGGCGTTGGGGTTTGTCTACCAATTCCACCATCTTCTGCCGGAATTTTCGGCGCTTGAAAATGTGGCGATTCCGCTCGCGATTCGGGGTGAGGCGACAAGCGTCGCCAAGCAGCGAGCAGCGGTCATCCTTGGTGAGGTTGGGCTCGCGCATCGGCTGACGCACAAACCGGGTGAGCTTTCCGGCGGAGAACGCCAGCGGGTCGCGGTCGCACGCGCGCTGGTGACCCATCCCGCATGTGTACTTGCGGATGAACCCACTGGAAACCTTGATCGCGGTACGGCTGACCATGTGTTCGAACTGATTCTCGAACTGAACGCCAAATACAAGACAGCGCTGGTGATGGTGACCCACGACCCAAGTCTGGCGGCGAAAATGCAGCGCACATTGATATTGACGGACGGCAGCCTGCGCCAATCGGGTTAGCCATTTTTTGAAAACTCTAGGATAGGCGCGGCTTTCGGAGAATAAATGGCTGTGAAGCCGCGCGGATATTAGAGTTTACGTTTTTCAGTTATACATTTTGGTTGCCAGCGAAAGCGCTTCAAGTCCACTTTTCCGGTACTGTCGAAAAGTATCCCCTCTGCTTCCAGCAGGATTCGCTGCAGATCGTCACTACCGCTTTCCCAGTGCTTTAGACGCAGGCTGATTTTGCCCTGCGCATTAATGACCCGATGCCAAGGGATTTTCTTTCCTTCCGGTGTCGCCGCCAGCGCATAGCCCGCCTGCCTCGCGTGTCTTGGCATGTCGACCAACGCGGCAATCTGCCCATAGGTTGCAACCCGCCCGCGCGGGATGCGCTTGACTGCGGCCCAAACCAGCTCGTAAAGCTCGGTCGCCATCAGTATTCGACGGGAATAGGGTCCAGGCTACGCCACAGGTACCACGTTGCGACCGTGCACCACGGCGAGAAGCGCTCGTAGTACCACTGCACTTCTGCTTTTTCCAGTCGATCACCATCGTGGAAATGTTTTTCCACCGCACGAATCAGTCCGATGTCGTCGATGGGCCAGATGTTTGGCCGCATCAAATAGAAGATCAGGAACATTTCGGCCGTCCAGACGCCGATACCTTTCACTTCCACCAGCTCGGCGATCACGTCGTCATCGGCCATCGAATGCCAGCGTTTGGGTTTGATGCGACCGTCCACAAAATGGGCTGCAAGGTCCTGCATATAGGCGATTTTCTGGCGGGAATTGCCAGCGACGCGAAGGTCCTCAGGTGTCGCGGCCAACATGTTTTTCGGGGTGATCCGGCCAACTGCGCCTTCGGTCTTGTTCCACACCGACTGGGCCGCTTTTACCGAAATCTGTTGGCCGACGATGGCTCTGGCCAGCGTTTGAAACGGGTCCCCGCGCGTTCGCAGTTGCGCTTCCGGGTATGAGTGGATGAGCCTTTTCATCACCTTGTCTCGCTTGGCAAGAGCGGCACAAGCTTCGTCCCAGTAATCTGGCTTCATGTCAGTAGTCCAAGTAAGCGATTGTGGTTTATCGCGCGTTGTAGGCTGCGGGTGGCGGTATGCTGCACTAATGGATGCGGGCCACCCGATCATTCCGTGCATTTTGCGGCACTCGAATAACTTTTAATAGCCTGCACTGTGCGACTCTTCATTCTCGGCTTTCTTGTTGGTGTCAGCGTGCTACAGATGCAGGCTGTATTGCCTCAAACTCCCGCTATCCACATTGCTGGCATCGGCCTGGCCGCAACACTTTGCGCGTGGTTGCTTGCCCAGCGCCGCCCGATGATTGCGATCATCCTGGCCACCATGCTTGCCGTAGCGGGCGGCTGCGGGATGGGCTTTGGCTGGGCGCAATGGCGTGCCGAAAGTCGAATGGCGGATACGCTGCCACGTGATTCGGAAGTCAAGGACATCGAAGTCGTTGGCGCCATCGCCAGCCTGCCGCAGTTGACTGAACGCGGGACCCGTTTTGAGTTCGATGTCGAGAAGGTGCTGGGTAACGGAAACGGCGAAACGATTGCCGTGCCATCTCACGTCTCGCTGACCTGGTACACGGAGACCAATCGCAAAACTGCAGAGGTCACATTGCCGCCGACGCTGGTGCCAGGAGAGCGCTGGCATCTCACGGTTCGTCTGAAACGGCCCCACGGCACGATGAATCCGCACGGCTTCGATTTTGAAGCATGGGCGCTGCAGCGGAACATTCGCGCGACCGGCTATATCCGCGTCAAAGGTGAGAATTCGAAGCTTCCGGACAGCGCGGCGGGCTTTATGTATCAGGTGGATCGCATGCGCATGGCTTTGCGCACGCGCATGATGGCTGCATTGAAAGAAGAGCCATATCGTGGCGTTTTGATCGCACTGGCGATTGGCGAGCAAGGCGCCATTCCTGCCGAGCAGTGGAAAGTTTTCTGGCGCACTGGCACTGGGCACCTGATGTCAATTTCAGGTCTACATATCACGATGGTCGCTTCATTGCTTTACTGGCTGGTGTTTCGAGGCTGGGCGCGTGTGCCCGCGTTGGCCCTGCGGCTGCCCGCACAGCGTGCTGCAGCATTAGCCGGCGCGATTGCTGCGCTCACCTATGCACTGATCGCAGGATTTTCCGTGCCAACCCAGCGCACGTTCTTCATGCTGGCCACAATCGCTGTGGCGCTGTGGTTTGGGCGGGGCATGTCAGCTTCGCGCATTCTTGCATGGGCTCTGCTGGCAGTACTGCTTCTTGATCCGTGGGCCGGGTTGGCGCCCGGCTTCTGGCTTTCGTTTGGCTGTGTGGCAATGATTTTCTACGTCACCGCGCTGAGGTCTGGCAAAGTGGGCGCCGTCGCTGGTGCGGTGAACACACAGATTGCGGTCACGCTGGGCTTATTGCCGGTCACGCTGGTACTTTTCCAGGAGGTGTCAATCATCTCGCCGGTCGCGAATGCGTTCGCCATTCCGGTCGTCAGTCTGATTGTCGTGCCGATCACCCTGGTGGGCGCGCTGTTGCCGTTCGATTTCATTTTGCAATTGGCACATCTGGTGATGTCCGGGTGCTACGCGGCACTCGCGTTCCTGAGCGAGCTTGCCAATGCTGTTTGGCAATCGCATGCGCCCGCGACCTGGACGGCAATATCGGCGATGATCGGCGTCGTCTGCCTGCTGCTACCTCGTGGGGCTGCACTGCGCTGGGTGGGGGCGGTAACGATGTTGCCGATGTTCATGGTGCTGCCGCCATCGCCCAAGCAAGGCGAACTTTGGGTCACCTTACTGGATGTCGGCCAAGGCCTGGCAACGGTAGTGCGCACCGCCAGCCACACAATGGTCTACGACACTGGCCCGCGCTGGAATCCGGATGCCGACTCGGGTAACCGCATCATTGCGCCATACCTTCGCGGCGAGGGCATACGTGTACTCGATGCCCTAGTCATATCCCATGCTGACGAAGATCACTCCGGTGGCGCCATGTCGATCATCGACATGCGCAAGCCCAAATGGGTGCTGACTTCAATGGACGAAAAAAGTGAGATCCTGCGCGGCGCAGCGGAGGTGATGCGCTGCGAGTGGAAGGCCAGTGGCGGCGATAGCTGGCACTGGGACGGTGTGGATTTCGACATCATTCACCCTGAGAACGATGCTTACGACACCCAAGGCGTCAAAACCAATAACCTTGGTTGCGCGCTAAAGATCACCGCGCCAGGCGGCAGCATCCTGATGACCGCCGATATTGAAAAGCTGGCCGAGAAACAAATACTGGAGCGATTTGAAGACGAGCCGGCGGTGCTGAAGTCGGATGTCATGTTTGTGCCGCATCACGGCAGCCGCACCTCATCGACCGACGCGTTCCTCGACGCTGTATCGCCGACGATGGCGCTGGTGCCGGTAGGCTACCGCAGCCGCTTCCGTCATCCGAACAGCGCCGTCCTAGATCGTTACGCGGCACGCAATATCCCGTTGTACAGAACAGATTTTCTGGGGGCCATCACGCTCAAATTTGCGACCGATGCAAAAGGCAAGCCGGCGATGACCACTTTCCGCCAGCACAGCCTGCGCTACTGGATTGATCAGCCGCAGCCTATGGCTGGTAAAGATACGGGCGCAAACGCGGGAGTGATCGCCAATGAGTGACGAGCATGCGTTTTTTTTGGATGGGCGCATCGTTTTCCGCTGCGCCATCTGTCGCGGGTTTACCAGCTTCGTCATTTTAAAGGCGCCAAAAACAGGCTGCACCCGCTACCGGCAAACCTCTTCATCCGCACGGATGTCTCATACTTTCACTGATGTTCGAAATTCAAACGCATATGCAAATTATCCGAACTACCAATCTCACCCTAGAGCCGCAACTGGCAGAACACGCAGAAGCGATGTTTGCTGTTCTCAGTGATCCAGCGATCTACACGTATGAAAACGCGCCACCAGCATCGGTCGAATGGCTGCGCGCCAGATTTGCAAAGCTCGAATCGAGGCGTTCTGCAGACGGCAACGAGCAGTGGCTCAATTGGGTTGTGCGCTGTCACTCATCGGAGCTGATTGGTTTTGTGCAAGCGACCGTGAGCGCGAACCACAGCGCGACTATTGCTTACGTCTTTGCCAGTAGCCATTGGGGTCGCGGCCTGGCGAGCGAAGCGGTCAAGGCTATGATTGCCGTACTCGTTGCGAACTTTCGTGTTCGACACCTTTCGGCTATTCTCAAACGCGACAACCAGCGATCAGTGTGTATGCTTGAGCGGCTTAGCTTCGTGCTCGCATCACCAGAGGAGCACGTACACGCCAACATTGAGGCTAGTGAACAGCTCATGCAATTGGTGATCCCCCACACATGAATGAAGCGGGCGGGATGCGATCAATCAAGCCAGTTCCACGCTTGGCCGTGTCGGCAAAACCAATCTCAAACGATTGCGGCCAAACAGATAGGCGTAGTCGGACGCGGTGGTCAACTCTATCGTTAAGTGCACGCCCAGCCCGCCAATGTGCCGCTCGTCCAACGGCACGTCAAGTTGTTTTTTAGCCATGGCCAATGGGTTGAACGGTCGACCCTGATCGAGATAGGTGACGGCGACATCAGACTCATTCGCCACCAGCGAGATCCAGACCGGAAAATCGCAATCTCCGCGATGTCCGTGATTGACGGTATTAGTGAAGAGTTCTTCAAGAATCAGATTGAGCCGAAGGGTGGGGGTATGAGGCAGCGACGCCTTTGCGCAGAAACGCTCAAGAAACTCGCGTGCCGGTCGCCAGGCGCTCAGCCTGGCCGGAAACATCGCTTCAGAATGTGTGCGGTTGTCCATTGCAGGGTGATCTGGTAAGGGATAGGATAAGATTGGAAATGGTCGTTTGGCAAACGATTCAACAACAACTTGGAGGCTACCATGTGGAAAATCTGGGCGCTAGCGGTTTGCGCTAGCTGGTTCGCGACGACGGCAATCGCAAATGAAGTTGGTCATATCAAGGTCGCCAAGGGCACGGCAACGATACAGCGTGGCGCCGAAAAAATCGCTGCGGCACCGGGTATGAAAGTTTTTGCCGCCGATGTCATTATTACCGGCGCAAATAGCGCTGTCGGCGTCACTTTTCTCGACAATAGTCTGATTTCTACCGGCCCCAATAGCGTATTTGCCATCGATCAATATACGTTTGACAGTACCACCCATGTCGGCAAGTTTGATGGCAACTTGAAAAAAGGCACACTCGCTGCAGTCTCCGGGAAAATGGTGAAGCAGTTGCCCGAGTCGATGCGCATTCGTACGCCGTCCAGCGTCATGGGGGTGCGCGGAACCGAGTTCGTCGTGAGTGTGGACGAAGCGCCGGTAAGCCGGTAATTTTTCAATCTCAGATACCAGGTCGATGCCCGTGAAAAATATCTTGAATGTACTTGCCTGCGCTTTTGTCGCTGCTTTCTTGATGGCGTGTGCCCAGCAGCCACGACTCGGTGATGAGCTGGTAGTGGTTTTGCCGGGTGAGGGCAGGGCGATCGGCGGCGTTGTGGTCCGGCGCAACAATGCCGAACAAGTACTCGATAAGGCATTTGCTGGTGCGCGAATCGTATCCGGAAGTAAGCCAGAAGCCGCATCACTGTCGCCCGAGGAGGTGAACAAGATATTCAGCGATACCGTGGCAGCGCTGCCAGGAA
>JANMZU010000831.1:0-4032 GCA_031383585.1 Betaproteobacteria bacterium | reverse complement strand
GTGGGCAGAAGCGGGCGATGTGCTGGTATTGCCGGTCCACCAGTCGGCTGCGCGCAAGGCACTGGCGGCCATGCTGGATGCATTGGAGCAGACGAACTGGCGGGCAGGTTCGACCTTGCCGGCGCTGGCGCTACCTTTGCCGTCTTGATAGTGAAATTCACGTAGAACGCCTATTTACGAGCCTCGCGGAACGCTTTTGTGCCGAAAAGCGCGTGGATAAACGAGTTTGGATGGAATATTCAAATTGGCGGCAAGCCCGCAAGGACACGGATGAGCTCGTCGCTAAGCGGTGCCGGATCTGCGGCAGGTTTTAGTCTATTTGGATGTCGCCTTCCGAGCCGTGGCGTATTTTCTGTGGCCGGGCCCGTTACCGGCACGGCGCTGGGTTTGCTCACGTTGTTACTATTGAGACGGCATAGGTAGCGCCAACGCCGGCAAGGTAGAACCTGCCCGCCAGTTCGTCTGCTCCATATTATCCAGCATGGCCGCCAGTGCCTTGCGCGCAGCCGACTGGTGGACCGGCAATACCAGCACATCGCCCGCTTCTGCCCACCGCAAAAGTTGCCGTGCTGCCTCAACTTCGTCGGCTTCCATGCGGATACGTTCGGCAGGATAGTGAGCAGCCAGCAATGCAACCTTCAGCAGCGCCGACACCTCGCCCTGCGCACGACCACGCAGCATGCCGGTAATCTCTTTGACGACGATAAGGTCCGGCTTGGCCATAGCGGCAATCCGGGCGAGCTCGGTAATGGCTTCATTGCTGCGGTTGCCTGCTTGGCCAAGCAATATCCCGACTCGGCCGACCTTTCCGGAAACAGCGTTTTGATTACCGCGAATCGTGTCCATGCCATCAAGCAACATCTTGAGTCCGTCGGGGTTGTGCGCATAATCGATGAACACGGTGACATCTGCGAGCCGCCAGTTATCGAGGCGGCCCGGATTGTGCAGCCGGGATGCACCAAATCGTCGCAGTTGCTCAGCTATAACCTTGGCCGAGACGCCCAGCACCGATGCGGCAAGTGCTGCGGCAGCGACATTGGCGATATTGAACATCGCCGCACCTTTTAAGGTCAGCGGCATATCGCGCAGATGGCCTAGCGAAAAACGCTCGTTTCCGTGTGAAAGTATCAGGTGATCTTCAACGAGGCCGCAGGTTGCGCCTCCGTTCAGGCGATGCGCCACCAGCGCTGGGTGCGCATCGTCGAACGCAAAAAGCGCAATCTTGCACACCTGCGCAGAGGCGCGGGCTAGCAAAACTTTGTCATCTGCATTCAGGACCAGGGTACCGTCCGTTCCCAGCGCATGGCTGACGACCAGCTTCACAGCAGCTAAATCTTCCAGACTGTCGATTCCATATTCGCCGAAGTGGTCAGCGCTGACGTTAGTGACGATGCCCACATCAGCATTGTCGACTGCCAGCCCCCGCCGCAGGATGCCGCCGCGCGCTGTTTCCAGCACGGCAGCTTCCACACGCTTGTCACGCAATACCAGCCGCGCGCCAGCAGGCCCTGAGAAATCGCCCTCTCCCAAGCGCTGGCCGCCCATCACCACGCCCTCGGTGCTGGAGTAGCCGACGTGACCATCAAAGCGCGCGTCGCTGGCACCAATCAAGGCGGCAAGCAGGCGGACGGTGGTGGTCTTACCGTTGGAGCCTGTCACCAGCGCGATCGGAATGTCGCGCAAACCGGCCCATTCCACGCGCTGTGCATCCGGCAACGCCGTCAACGGCCAGCTTTGGCTGTGCGCACCGGCACCCAGCGAGAGGTTTTCGTCGTCCGCGAACAGCGGAACGCTGCGCGAATTCGCCGCCAGCCGCAACGCATCCAGCTTGGCATTCGTCTCAGCCGCCGCACCGGCCTTGAACGCCGCCACGATATCGGCGAAATTCTCACCCAAGCGATGCAGTTGGTCGAATGGCGGCTCCACTGCCATGTCAAATCCAGTCTTGAAGATTCCGCTGGCCTGCTCCCATGCCCACTCGTTCACTTCTGTTGCCGTGAAGAGCGTCCCAATCGGTGCAGCAAAGGCCAATAGCGTACCTCCAGCATGCGGGAGCACGATGGGATGCGTTGCCGCCCAGCCCAGAGCCACACACATGGCGGAAGCTGCATCGCGCCAGCGTTCGTGTGCTGCAGTGTCACGCGCTGTCGGTCCCAGCGCTTCGAGTACCACGCCGCTGCCAGCAAAGAAGCGGTTATGCCCGGTCAGGCGGCGCGAATCGGCGAAACAGGGGTTGGGTTCCGGCAGTGCAGCCGCGTCTGGCAGCGTGTTCAGTCTTCGCTTTCTTTGACAAATCGCAAGCCGCGTTCGTCGCGGATGAATCCTGCCGCTTCGAGCGCGGCGTCGCCAGCTCGATTGAGATCATCCTGCTCTTGCGGGCTGGCCGCACCGGAACCGGGTCTGGCGGCTTTTTTGTTCGGCATATCGGAATCTGACAGTGGCGCCGCCGTGCTGCCGGCAGGTCTGAATTTCGTTACTTGCTTCCACGAGCGCGCCAAGGCATCGGCAAAGATCAACAGCAGATCGCCCTGCTTGCCCATCTTCAATGCTGCATCGATCGCTTCCTGCTCATCAGGAATAATGCTGATGGCCGTTTCTGCAACGCCCTTTTCGCGCAGCACCTTGGCGATCATGCCTGGCACTTCATCGCCGTCTCTGCCCCGCAACGAATCGTCGCGTCTGCAAATGTAGTGGTCGAATCGGCCAGCCACGGTTTCGGCAATGGCGACGATATCTTCATCACGGCGATCTCCCGGCCCAGCGACGACGACGATGCGCCGTCCCAGCACATCGAGCCGCTCCGCCAGATCCGCCATGACACCGACGGCGTGCGCGTTGTGCCCGTAATCAAAGATCACCTTGAAGGGGTGCTCGTCGAATACGTTCATACGGCCCGGCGCCTGATAGAAAGTGGTATCGAAAGTCCGCAAGCCCTGTCGAATCGCGTCCAGCTTGATGCCCAGCGAGAACGCAAGCGCCGCCGCGAACATGGCGTTCTGCACGTTATGCATGGCGCGACCTTCGAGGGTCGCGGGTATCAGGTGCGTCCACATCAGCGGGATATGCCCGCCCTTGTCGTAAATCGTAATCATCTGGCCATTCACCCCAGCTTCCAGCGCGCACGCACGGCCACCAGCGCGGATATGCTCGCGCACCACGGCGTGCTGCGGGTTGAGCGTGACATAGCAGATGCTCTTCGCTTCGGTGTCTGCAGACATCTTGATGACGTTGACGTCGTCCGCATTGAGCACCGCACAATCCCGGGCGACTTCAACGATGATGCGCTTCACTTCCGCCAGCTGTTCCAGCGTATCGATGCCCTTCATGCCGAGGTGATCGGCCTGCACGTTCAGCACCGCGCCCACATTCACGAAGGGCACGCCCATGCCTGCGCGCAGGAGTCCACCACGGGCGACCTCAAGGATCGCAATATCAATCTGGGTGTCGGCCAGCACCATGCGCGTGGCGACCGGCCCGGTCATGTCGCCTTCCACAGTGCGCTGACCATCGATGTAGACGCCGTCTGTGGTCGTCAGGCCGGGCGTGAATCCGGCCATCTTGGTAATGTGTGCCAGCATGCGCGAGGTGGTGGTTTTACCGTTGGTGCCGGTAATGGCGGCAATCGGCACACGCGAGGGCGTTCCGGTCGGGAACAGCATGTCGATGACCGGCCCGGCCACATCGCGCGGTGTGCCTTCAGAGGGCGCCACATGCATGCGAAAGCCCGGTGCTGCGTTCACTTCGCAGATGCCGCCACCGACCTGTTTGTAACTTTCCGTGATGTCGGGGATGAGGAAATCGACACCGCCGACATCGAGACCGATGGCGGTAATCGCCCGCACCGCCATGTCGCGATTGTCCGGATGAATGATGTCGGTGACATCGGTGGCCGTGCCGCCAGTGGAGAGGTTCGCCGTCGCGCGGAGATAGACCACTTCTCCCTGCTTCGGCACCGTCGCCGCCGTGTAACCCTGCTTGGCCATCAATCGCTCAGCTTGCGCGTCCACCTGGAGGCGCGTGAGCACCTTCTCG
>JANMZU010000775.1:0-3911 GCA_031383585.1 Betaproteobacteria bacterium | reverse complement strand
CTCACGGGATAGCGACCGACCACATTTTCCTGCGCCAGAATTGGCGATCCCGCTGCGACTTTACCGATCAATGGCATGCCGCCTTCCTCGTCATTGGCGGCCTCAGATCCCATGGCGCCCCCTTCGCGAATGCGAATTCCGCGCGAGGAACCAGCGAGCATTTCGATCGCGCCTTTGCGCTCGAGCGCTCGCAGATGCTCCTCGGCCGCATTCGGCGATCGGAATCCAAGTGCGCTACAGATTTCTGCGCGGGTGGGTGGCATACCGTTCTCAAGAATCCATGCTTTGAGAAAGGCGAGTATTTCTTGCTGACGGGCTGTAAGTTCATTCATGACTGTATTGTTATACAGTTAAGTAAATAATTGCAAGCTTTTTTTGCAGTGGAATGTTCCCGGCTTGATTCAGGGCAAATTAGCGCCTCGCAAAAAACGATATGCTTGCGCAATGAGCGCCCAACATTTCCTTCTACCGAAGCCGGTCGGCATAAATTTCGCCGACGTTCGCCGCCTGTTTGTTGGCTTTGTCGCGACGCTCGTTTGGCTGTTGTCGTTTTCGACCTTTGCCGCTGAAGTAGCGCCGGGCGCGGATAGGGCGGCTACCTTTTTGCAACTTGAATCCGCCCGGGCCGTGATCCGGGAGATTCGCATCCGTCCTCAGAACATGTTCGATCTGGATCATGCGGACGAAAACAACTGGCTGTTCCGCACCGCCAACCAGCTGCATGTGGTCACCCGCCCGACGGTAATTGAGCAGATTTTGCTGTTCAAGGCGGGAGAGCGCGTATCGGTTCAAAAGATTGATGAGACCGAACGCCTGCTGCGAAATAATCGATTCATTTATGACGTTGAAATCCGGCCCACCGCAAACGCTGATGGTAGCGTAGACATTGAAATCATCACGCGCGATGCGTGGAGTATCGACTTGGTTGGCAGCGTGTCGCGTTCCGGTGGCAACAACAAAACAAGATTCGGGTTGAAGGAATACAACCTGCTAGGCACCGGCCTGCGACTGGGTTTTTCCCGGGTGTCAGATGAAGATCGCCGCGGCAGCGAGTTTGAAATTTCTTATCCGCTTGCCTTTGACGGCCGGACAAACGTCGCCTATGCGCAAGGCCAATTCAACGATGGCCGCCGCAGGTCAGCCGCCGTTGTGCGGCCGTTCTTTTCGCTGGATACACGCTGGGCTGGTGGCGTCACCTGGAATGAAGATGATCGTCTCGATTCCATCTACAACGCCGGAAATACGATTGGCCAGTATCGGCACACGCAAGATGCGGCGGAAGTGTTCGGGGGATGGTCACCGGGCCTCATCGACTCCAAAACCCAGCGATTTCTGATCGGCGCGCGGCTGCGTGATGAAACGTATTTCGTTGAGCCGGGCCGGGTGCGTCCTTCGACATTGCCAGTAAGCCGCGATGCACGCGCAGTATTTTTTCGATATGAAGTTGTCGAGGATCGTTTCGTTAAACTGCGAAACCGCGACCAGATAGGTCGTCCAGAATTCTTCCGCCTGGGTTTCTTTTCGCAGTTGCAACTAACCCGCGATCTGGAGTCACTGGGCTCCACACGATCGGCTTGGCTTTATTCCGCATTCGTCAGCAACGGTTTTTCATTTGCCGCCAGTCGCGACTTGCTGCTTAGCGGCTCGCTTGAGCGCCGTGTCGGGGCAACCGGATCGCCGATGACGCAAGCCGGAGGCAGCGCCCGACTTTATCTGCCACAAGGGAGCAACGCGATGTTTTACGCCTCACTGGCGGTAGATGGCATTAACGGCGGCGGTGTTGCGGATCAATTGCTACTTGGCGGCAGCAATGGGTTGCGCGGCTATCCTTCTTACTATCAGGCGGGCGAACGGCGGGCATTGCTTTCGCTGGAGCAGCGTGCCTACACCGACTGGTATCCATTCAGGCTGTTGCGTGTTGGTGGCGCAATATTTTTCGACTATGGCAGGGCTTGGGGCGGCCCGAATCAAAACCTTTCAAACCGGGGGTGGCTTGCCGATGCCGGCCTTGGGCTCCGCTTGGCGTTTGATCGTGCGGCATTTTCAAATGTGCTGCACGCCGACATCGCAGTGCCGCTCAATCGGTCGAAAGACATCAAGGCGACGCAGTTTGTGGTCCGGACGGAGATAACGTTCTGATTGACACTGTACTCCTGCGATAGGCCGCGATCTTTTCCACTGCGAGATCGTCGCCCATCATGTGCTGTTTCTCGCCGAACGAAACGGCGTGCGGCGAGCCTGCAAAATTCAATCCGGCGATAGCAATCATCTGCTGCGACAACTTATACTTTCGATCCTAAACTTGGTAGTACTGCCGATACCATTCAACGAAGCGGCGGATGCCGTCCTCCACCTTGGTCGTCGGCCGAAAATCAACCCACTCCTGGAGACGCGCTACATCCGCATTGGTCGCGGCGACGTCGCCGGGTTGCATGGGTAGCATGTTCATTTTCGCTTTCTTGCCCAGGCAATCTTCAAGCGCATGAATATAAGACATCAATTCCACTGGGCTGTTATTGCCGATGTTGAATATGCGGTACTGCGCTTTGCTGGTGGCTGGGTTTGGTGCAGCGCCTGACCATTCGGCATCTGCCGTGGCGGGGCGGTCAATCACCCGCATGACGCCTTCAACGATGTCGTCGACATAGGTGAAATCGCGCATCATCTTGCCGTGATTGAACACATTGATTGGTTTATCGGCCAGGATCGCCTTGGTGAATAGAAACAGCGCCATGTCGGGACGCCCCCAAGGACCATAGACCGTAAAAAAGCGCAGGCCAGTACAGGGCAGGCCGAACAAATGCGCATAGCTGTGCGCCATCAGCTCATTGGCTTTTTTGGTAGCCGCGTAAAGCGAAACCGGATGGTCGACGTTATCACTTTCAGATAGTGGCAGGCGCGTATTCAAACCGTAGACCGAGCTCGAAGAGGCGAATACCAGATGACCGACCTTCGCATGCCGGGCGCATTCCAGAACGTTGGTGAATCCCGCCACATTGGCGTCGATATAGGCGCGCGGATTGGTGAGCGAGTAGCGCACGCCAGCCTGGGCGGCGAGATGCATGACTGCATCGAAGCGATCGTGCTTGAATAACTCCTCCATGCCGGCCTGCTCGCAGATATCCTGCTTTTGGAAGCTGAAGCTTCCGTGTTGCTGCAGTCGTGCCAACCGAGCTACTTTCAGTGCGGGATCGTAGTAATCGTTAAGATTGTCGATTCCCACCACAGTATCGCCGCGCGCAAGCAACTTGTGTGTGAGTGTAGAGCCGATAAAGCCGGCAACGCCGGTGACGAGGATTCGTTTCATGACGAGTTCTTTTGGAGTGCGTAGGCGCCTGACGGACTTGGGAATCGTCTGCTGGAAATCAACCGCATCGGTCCAATTTTCACCGTCTTGTTGCCCCAGAGTTGGGCTATGGGGCTGCAAATCCGGCAAAAAGCTGGCGGCTCTCGGGCCGATTCGCTTTCGGCGCCCCAAGCCCGACGAGCCCCTAGTTTGCCAGAACTCGACTTGCCAAAACCATCAGGGAGTGTATAAGCAGGTATTTCGCTGCGATGGTAACGGTCACAAATTGGCCCCATAATCGCGACAGTTTTCTTTTCAGGAGTTCAAGATGTCAGGCGGAAAATTTCACGTTCACGGTCCCCATGATCACGCACTTGAGCACGGTGCGCACGACGAAGGCGGCGGCGAAGGACACAAATCGGAGGCTGGCTTCGTTCAAACGGTGGCGATCTTTACGGCCATCCTCGCCACTATCGGAGCGATCGTCAGCTACCAGGGCGGCCATGCGCAGAATGAAGCACTGATTTTCAAGAACGAAGCGGTGCTCAAGAAAACCGAAGCGTCTAATCAATGGGCTTTTTACCAGGCAAAGAGTACCAAGCAAAATCTGGCCATCGATCCGTAG
>JANMZU010000761.1:0-2338 GCA_031383585.1 Betaproteobacteria bacterium | reverse complement strand
GCCAGCTACCAGCGCAGCCGTGCCCACCGTGCTGTTCACCAGCACAACACCTTTTGCGCGTGCGAGTAGCGGGTTGGCGTCACCAGTTTCAATGAAGTGGACCCGGTTTTGCATTCCCAATTCTTGCGTCAAACGCTGTATCAACTTGGTATAGTCAACAAAGCCAGTGTCCAACGGGTGATTCTTGATGAGCAATTGTGCGTCGCCCGGTGCCGCACGCACAAAGGACTTCATGACCGTCTCAACAACCTCGCTCATCCCGGAGAAAGTCGAGAAGTCGCGAATTTGCGCGTCACTATCCAGTTGCAGCGGCAACAAAAAAAACGCCCGGCCGGACCTCAGCAATTGTTCGCAGATCAGTTTGTCCCGGCGCTCGTGAAACTGCAGCAACGAAAATCGCTTAGCCAAACCTGCGTATTCGACGACGGCGTTGTAGGGGCGGTGGGTACGGTAGCCGCTGTAGGCAACTAAGTTACCAATGTTGGCAAGGTGATAGGCAATATCGTGTGCAGCGCGGATCGCCAATGGTGTGCTCACCGGCTGGAATAGCGGATCAGGCGTCTTGCGGCTATGGAGTAAATACCATTCTGGGTCTCGCGGAAGTGATGAGTAACGATTAACCCCGCCGCGCTCTAAGGTAATCCAGTTCGGCCGGAAATACCCCTCTTCAAATACGTGCACCACAATCCCCAACTGCCTTGCCCAAGCAATAGCGGCAATATGAATCGGTCGGCGGTCGCCAAACAGGACCATGTCCGTAAAGTCATGCGTAGCGAATTTATCCGCCAGCCAGGCTGGTAATGACGGCAAAGACGCGCGGAAACGCCAAGCCGCCCGTGGCGACCAGTAGGCAGCATCGCCGCAATTGAAGTTGACCTTATAAGTCTGGTGGCCGTGAGCCACTAGCCGGTCTGCAAGAAGCGCGAAAAATGGACTGCTGACACCCTGCAAGAAGAGAAATTTTTTCGACATGAAGTTATTTAACTGCGACTTTCCCAGGCGATCGGCTACTTACCTGCTGGAACGTGAAGGCTATGTCCCGTAACAGCCAACATTCGACGGCAGACAGATCGCGGCGCAATCTACTTTTCCTCTATGGTATGTGCTTTTTAGCGGCGCTACGCGCAGCTTTCAATGGTCGCTCCGCCAAATGCTGAATTTTAACTTGATCGGCACATACATTCGTGCGCCAACGTGCGAAGGGGAAAACGGCAGAGTGCGCTTGAAATACCCAGCGCGACTTAACTTCACGCAGCGCGATGGAAATGAAATCACCATGCCTGATGGGTTAAAATTATGGGTTGATACCTATATTTCCATACAAATGCGCGCCCGATGAGCATAGGGCAGCGCCACACACTTTGCGAATTCCAGGAAAACCATGAAACTCATACCAACAATTCTCTGCGGTGGTTCCGGCTCGCGCCTTTGGCCGGTTTCACGCGAACAGCATCCCAAGCCTTTTATCAGACTGCACGATAACCAAAGCCTGTTGCAAAAGGCCTTCATTCGGGGCGCGGCGCTGGAAGGTGTCGCCGAGATATTGACGGTCACCAATCGCGAATTGTTCTTCAAAACGCAGGACGAGTATCGCGCGGTAAACAGTCCAATGTTACCGCTCTCCTACATTCTCGAACCATTCGGTAGAAACACTGCACCAGCTGTGGCCGCTGCGGCAATCCAAGTCGCTGCAGCGCATGGCCCCGAGGCTATTTTGCTGGTGCTTGCCGCAGACCATCTGATCGTGGACCATTTGGAATTTGCAAAGGCGGTCAAGCGAGCTACGGCGCTTGCGGCTGCAGGCAGGATTGTGGCATTTGGTATTCAGCCAACCGCGCCAGAGACCGGATACGGGTACATTGAAGCTGACGGCAATGATGTCGTGAAGTTTGTCGAAAAGCCGTCAGTGGAGATTGCCAAAGATTATGTTTCCTCTGGGCGGTTCCTGTGGAATTCGGGAATGTTTTGCTTCGCGGCCGGAACGATGCTGGCCGAAATGGAGAAGCATTGCCCCGAGATTGTTGCTTCGGTGAAACGCTGTCTTGCGAGCTCCACGGACGCGAAGGGGGATGGGTTTGTCCAACTCGAATTGAATGCCAGCGATTTCGCTAGCGCACCGGATATTTCGATCGATTACGCCGTAATGGAAAAGACCGACAAGGCCGCAGTTGTCCCCTGCTCTATCGGCTGGAGCGACATAGGTTCGTGGGATGCCATTGGCGACCTATCGGCAGCTGACGAGCAGGGCAATCGCGTTGAGGGACAGGCGCTGCTTCACGACGTGGCAAATTGCTATATCCAAAGCAAGGAGCGCATGGTGGGCGCTGTCGGCGTCAAG
>JANMZU010000758.1:0-2333 GCA_031383585.1 Betaproteobacteria bacterium | reverse complement strand
CACACCGCCCGGCGAACGGCTCCAGTCTGCGCTGAGACGACGGCGGGGAATTGAAGACTTTCGCGAAGCCCTGACATTGGCGAGGCTTGCGGACCGAAATGCAAGTGACTTTGGGGTACTTTTAGAAGCTTGCGAATTCCCTGATTCCAACCGAAGCATCAGCCAGCTACATCGCCGGTAGCGTAACCTCAAGAAACTCGACTTGAGTCTGCACCTGTAGCGCAACAGCCTGGCGGGCCGGAATGGTCGCACAGTCGCCTTCTTGCAGCGCTTGTTGGGCGATTGCATCGCCTAGCAATCGCAACGCACCCTTCAGCACAAAGACAAACACCAACTCGCCATCATGCGATGCCGGAACGGTGATGCCACCCGCACCGCCGCGCACCACGCGCGCGCTGGCCAGATTTTCCGTGGCGGCATTGATGCCGGTATCGCGCATCTCCAAACCTTGCGTATCGCTGCTAAGCCATTTCCACGCTTTCCATTCGGCATCTGCTGCGATGTGCCGCACGAATCGCTGCCCATCGAATGAACGTTCCGGCTGGTGATGCCATGTTGGCAACGTCATCTGGTGATCCGCGTGCGTTTCATGCACCGCCGGGCACCCGAGCTCGATAACTTCCAGCCCGGCTGAGGCCTCCAATACCCGATGACGTATTTGCGGCGGCTGCAATACGCAATCACCTGCCTGCATCACGAATGGCTCTCCCTGCCCCTCGTACACGACCTTCACCCAGCCGGATTTACAGAAAATCATCTGAAAACGGACTTGGTGAAAGTGTACATAGTCGGGCACCGGCCCGCCCTCTTTTATACGGATGTGCGAGGCAATGAAACGACCGCCAAACCTGCCAGGGATCAGATCGCGGTAGTGCATACCGGCACGGCCGACGCTCCAAGCATCGTTACCACCGTTGCGCGAGACGGTGAATTCCTGCTTGCCGGCGGGGACGGCTAGCGTCGAATCTTGCTGTACCCACTCAATGGTGAGACCGGGTATGCGGATGTCTGGCGTTGGTTGATGCGCTGGCTGTTGCGTTATTAGTCGCAGCACGACGGGTGTGCCAGTTTCTGACCTCGAGACGGCCTTCAAGCGAAGCGTCACTCCGTAGCCGGAAATGACAGCCGCCGTAGGTGCGTCTGCCGGGAAAATTGCTTCTACGCGAAAGCCCAACTCGCCGGTAAGCGCGGCGAAGGTTTCGTCAAAGTGCCCACAAGCGACAACGATTTGCGCATTCAGGATTGGCGTAGTCATCAGGACCTGCTTGAGTTGACCGAGTGTGGCATTACGGAATTCGTCGCGCCGTCAGTTTGGATCCGCCCTGCTCCAGCACGAAGCTTCCCGCTTTGCCGTCGGCGATGTCGCCGAACGTCATGACAATGCGCGCGACCTTGGCGAAGAATTTCGTTTCACTTTCCGGAAAAATCTCGAACGCTCCCTGACCAGTAGCCTGCGCGGTGACTTTTTCACCGGTTACTCTCACCTCGATATTCATGTCGTCATTGAGTTTGTAGACCCCGACATAGCCTGCCAGCACGTTGGCGCTAACTGCCACGGTTTTGGGAAACTCCCGCTCCGCCAGACTGTGCCGATTGTCCATGAGGTGTATTGCGATGTCGGTCAGCTTCACGGATGAATTGGCGACGACAAAAATAGCCTCCTTGCTGGCCGCATCAACCAACAGGGAACTTGAAGAGCCAAAGGTGCCGCCATCGTGATTCAGGAATTGGCGGCTAGAGAACGGTGCAGTCATCCAGGCTAGACCGATTGGGTTGATGCGGCCAGGGCCCTGTTCGCGCATCTGGGTGGCAATGCCGATCGCCTTGGTCAGCGCAGAGACTTTCAGGCCGGCAATCGCCTCTGCATAGCGGCCCATGTCGCCGGCAGTAGAGCGTATGGAACCGGCACCGGCGTGGGCGATGGGCAGATCCCACGCTGGCGTGGGCTGGCCGCTGGCATCATGCGGTTGAGCCAGACGTGCGGAGAATTTCTTCGGGTCGCTGGTGGTGCTGGACATACTGAGTAGCTGCAGCACGCGCGTGCTCAACAGCTCCTCATAGCTGGTCATCTTGGCTGCACGCGTAAGGGCATAGCCGAGCAACCCAAAGCCGAAATTCGAATACTCGTACTGCGCATTGCGTGCACGCGTGGGCGTGAAATTTTTCAGAAAGTCCAGCAAGTCCCGCTCGGTGTAATCGGCATAAGGGTCTTTCGGGTTCTTGGGTTGCATATTCGTCGCGAGCCGCGGCAGCCCCGAGCGCTGTGTAGCCAGATCAACGATCAGAATCGGCGCCCCTGCAGAATCGCGGAGCTTCATGCCATCCGGGAGAAA
>JANMZU010000500.1:0-3418 GCA_031383585.1 Betaproteobacteria bacterium | reverse complement strand
TTCAGCTATTTAGCGCAACTGCGATGGACACCAAAGTCTAATCGGCCCGCAGAGCCTGTAGGGTGTTTCGAAGGGTATCTTGCTCAATGGACTTGTCCAAAACATAGTCCGCGCCCAATTGAAGCGCGCGTTGCTTTATTTCTGGCGAGGCGTGATTGCTAAAGACGAGGATCCGCGGCGTGGGTGTTAGATCCGCCCGGCGCAGTTTCTCGATAACCGCCAGGCCGTTGCCTTCACGCAGATTCAAGTCGACGATGACGGCGTCAGGTGACCCGGCAAGTATGGACACGACGGCCTCATCCTCGGTGTCGGCAAGGCCGACTATTTCCACTTGTCCCGGAATATGCAGGAAGACCAGCAGCGAATCGAGGACACTTGGACTGTCTTCGACCACAAATACAGTAAGTAATTTACCCATGGGACCCCAGTCTGCACGCAACGGCAAATGACCTTGAGCAACGACGTGTTCCGCCCATCCACTGCAGCATCGATATTGTCATGGCAAGCATTTTCAAAGAAAACAATGGCTGGCACAAAGAAAAACGGCGGCACCGAAGTGCCGCCGCGGTTGGACTGCGCTTACTTGCCGTCGCGGTCTGAATCACCAGGAACAGCGCGTTCAACGGAATCACTCAAGCGATCCCATGCGTCGCGCGTAGCAGGCTTTGCACGATTCCAGTCTAGCCTGGAATTGCCACGCACTGAATTCCAGTCGCGCGCGAGACCTGACTCTACTTCATCAAAGCTGCGACCTGCATGCTGGCTGTACGAACTTACGCCATATTTATATGCCGGACCATAGTCATCATAGCTGGCACCTGCAGCGTAAGGGCGGCTGACGTAGTTCTTACGCCAGTAGGTCTCTTCGACGGTAGGATCGATCATTTCGGCTACACCTTTGCCGGCAAGACCGCCGACGATGGCACCTATAGCCGCGCCAATGACCGTACCGACCGGGCCGACGACGGTACCCGTCGCAGCACCGACCGCTGCACCCGTACCAATTGCCGCTGCGGCACCGCCAAGAGCAGCACCTATACCGGTGCCAATGGGGTGTGCACCGGGCGCATCAGTAATTGGGTCGCGGTTGGTGGCTTCGGTGGTTTTAATGGTCTCTGTTTTATAGCTCATATTTATATCCTCGGAAAGTTATGTTGTCGTGCTGTGTATGTCGCGTTAGCGGGTGCTGGGGCGACGAATGAAGTTGACGATGGCCAGAAGAATCACGGCGCCGACGAATGAGACAAGCAATGCAGGCATGCTGAAGTTATCCTGATTGATCGTACCCACGCCAACGAGCGGCGAAATCACCCACCCACCAAGCATGGCCCCGACGATGCCAACGACAACGTTCAGAAACATGCCCTGCTGTCCGTTCGTCTTCATGACAATGCTGGCGAGCCAGCCGATGAGACCTCCTGCAATTAACCAGATAATGAAGTTCATATTCCAGTCCTTTGCGGAGTTAAACAACGATTTGTGGGGCGCCATTGCTTAAACGGGGCAATGTGACGCAAGGTTAGGCGACGCATTTCAACACCGCCATTCCGAATGTTCGCGTCGGAAACGTCGCCGCCGCCGATAGAACTGTCAGAAATAACCTACGACGCGTTAACAACTCAAAATTCGCTCGCTCGTGGGCACCAAGAGTGACTGCCCGCGGAACGTCGCACGGGCACAATCGACGCTGCACCGCAACCGCTGCTGGACAAGATCATCACACGCATCCTGCGGCTGCTGACTCGCCTTGGTCATCTTGTCGGAGAGGATGGCCAGACCACGCTGGCCGGCGGCATCACCGAACCGGATGACGTGATGACCCCTTTACAAGGCGCCCCCTTGCCTGCTTCGCAGCTTGACTGCGTGGACGCGGACGTGTGATCGATGCGATTTAGTTGTTGACGTTCCGCCAGCCGAACACGCAATGTTTGAGAGGCTGCGCAGACACGCCATGCTAGGATGCGCACTCGATATTTTGAGCCCCAGACGGCGGAGCGCTTCCTTTGCAACCATTAACTCGCGGCACACCGCTCGGCTTGTTTTTTGGCCTGTTTATCGTTTCTGGCTTTGCCGGGCTGATCTATCAATCGATTTGGAGCAACTATCTAAAATTATTCCTGGGACACGCCGCTTACGCACAGACACTCGTGCTAATTATTTTTATGGGCGGTATGGCCATTGGCGCTTGGCTGGTGGGAAAGGTGTCACAACGAATTCAACGCCCACTTTTTATCTATGCGATGGTCGAACTCGCCATTGGCGTGTTGGCGCTTGTTTTTCACAAGGTGTTTGTCGCCACCATTGACGTTTCATACGAAGTTGTTTTGCCGCAGCTTGCAGGAACCGGGCTTGACCTCGCGTACAAGTGGCTGCTCGCGGCGCTGTTGATACTGCCGCAGTCGGTGTTACTCGGAACCACATTCCCGCTGATGTGTGGCGGATTGATACGCTGCTTTCCGGCGCTTCCCGGCGCCAGTGTCGCGGGTTTGTACTTCACCAATAGTTTCGGCGCGGCCCTTGGTGTGCTCATTGCCGGCTTCTATCTCGTGAATCACGTCGGTTTGCCTGGCACGTTACTGACAGCGGGCATCCTCAATATCATTCTCGCCGGCGCGCTGTGGGTGTTAAGCAAACGCCTTGAGTCCGGCTCGCCACACGCAACGGCCAGCGTAACGGAAGCTATAACCAGCCCGCCGGCGCCGCCGGTTGTATCACTATAGTCGATGCTCTTCATCGCGCTAGTCACTGGTGCAATCACGTTTGTCTATGAAATCGCCTGGGTGCGGATGCTGAGCCTGGTACTGGGCAGCTCGACACACTCTTTCGAGTTGATGCTCAGCTCAATGATCTTCGGCATCGCGCTGGGCAGCCTTTGGGTCAAGAAACGAATCGACGCTTACGATAATTTACTCATCGCGTTGGGTGTGATTCTTTGCTGCAAAGGCGTTTTTGCCATGGCAACCCTCCCGCTGTATCTCAGTTCCTTTGACGTGATTCAGGTGTTGTTCAATACGCTCAATAAAACGGCGTTTTCGTATGCCGCGTTCAACGTGACCGGGCAGGTGATCGCGATGTCGGTTATGGTGCCGGCAGCGTTTTTTGCCGGTATGTCATTGCCGATTATCACTATGTACCTTTATCGTTCGGGACACGGCGAATCAGCGATCGGTCGGGCGTATGCGTGGAACACCCTCGGTGCCATCATCGGAGTGGCGTTAGCGGTGCACCTCGGGTTGGTATATCTCGGCGTCAAGCACCTTGTGGTTGTTGCCGCATTGGTCGATATCGGCATTGCCATCGCCTTGATCGCGACGTCAAAGCATCTGCGGGCGCGACCAACCGTTGCGATAGCTGCGAGTGCTTCCGGCGTCGTGCTGCTGCTGACCGTCAGCGGGGTAACATTTGATCCACTGAAGCT
>JANMZU010000697.1:0-2966 GCA_031383585.1 Betaproteobacteria bacterium | reverse complement strand
TAAACCGCTCGTGCCCGCCGGGTTCCAATACGGCGATTTGTGATCCGGTCGGCCGGCAGCTTCAAGCGTGACCGTGCCCGCAGTGGTGTTTGGTACAACTGTGACGTTGCTGCCAAAGGCGGAAAAGACCGCCGGAATCGTCGTCGTATTGGTCGTGGTTACCAGCGGGACATCATCAATACGGGTTGCGACAATCTGCGTCCCGGTAGCGCTGCCGGCGCCCGCATAGAATCGCTTGGTCTCGGGCATCCTGATCGGCAGTGCCAAGCTGCCGCTGTTGATGTTCAACATCAACCCGCTGGTGGCCGAGGTGATGGTCCCGATTGCGGCACCACTCGTGAGGTTGCTCACCGTACTAGCGCTATTGGTGCCACTGCCGTTCGCAATACGCACCAGTTGCGTCGTCGCTGCGCCGTTGGCCAGGGTTGAGAGCGCCCAGGAACCCTGCAATTGACCGAGCGTGTCGGCATAGGCCCAAAAAAAGCGTTGAATCGGTACGGATTCGCCTTGCCAGTTCAACGTGCCACGCTGGCTGCTGGTAAAGCTCACCGTTGCAATTCCTTGCGTAGAGTTCATGGTGTTTGGTGCGAGATAACCGCAGCCGATGCATTGACCGTTGATGCTTTGGTAGGTCTGCCCGCTGAATGTGCCAATGGCGGCCGTGGTATCGGTATTCGGCGTGTAGTTGCCCTGTATTGTCAGCCACTCGGGGCGCCCGTTGCTCGCATATTGGAACGAAGCAATAAACATCACGTTGCCCTGGCGTTCAATCATATAGCCACGCCCGGAGGCTTGTGCATTCCACCACCAACCATCTTCGGGATAGTCCAAAGCCACTGCGGGCTGGGTCAGTGTCACCAGACTGGCAACGAAGGCCAGGGTAATTTTGCTAAAGCGCATGCAGAGTCTCCGTTCGTGAACTTGAAGAGGATGCTATCGCGCAAATGTGGAGGGAAAATGGAGACGATTACGCCAGAGGGCTGGTATCAATCCTATTCATTCGCGAGGTGTTGCGTGCGATTGCGCGAGTACACATCACGTCGACGTGCGGGCCAATCGGCAATAGTAGCGATGAGACGATTGGCGCAAATAATCGTAGCCCGACGAATAAGCTCGCAAATCGTCTCAAGAATTAAGACTGGCAGCCACTTGCCACCCGGGCGGGCCACCAGCAAAACGCAACCACTTGTTATCGCTGGTTCCGGCGCCGCTCGCCAGACGCACCGGAAATAGCTGACTGTTACCGCCTATCTGCGCTGGCGCTGTCCAATTGAAGCCGATCCGAAGCCTTGCACGGCAGTCCCCGTTGCGGCGATTGTGGGACAATCTGAAGGACAGTAAACGCCATCGGAAGTTCGAGAGTGCCTCTGAGTTTTCCGCATAGCGGACTTATACGCAACACATGGTATAGGCACACTCTCTTGTAGAAGCCGTTTCTTGCCAGTAGTCCCAAATAGGGACTATACTGCCTCATGCGTGTAATCGCTTACAAAACGCTCAGGGAGTTTGGCGAATCTAATCCAGCCTACCAAGATGTGGTCGAGTCGGCGCGTGCGTGGTTTCGACACACCACGGTGGCTGACTGGAAGCATCCTGCTGACGTAAAGGCTGACCTGCGAACATCGAGCATTCTGAAAGATGGCCGCGTGGTCTTTAATTTGGCTGGCAACAAGTACCGCCTTGTCGTCTGGATCAACTATCCATTTCGAGTGGTGTATGTGCGATTCATCGGGACGCATAAGCAGTACGACCAAATCGACGCGCAAACGATATGATGGAAAAAGCATGAATATAAAGCCTGTTCGCACCAAACGTGACTATAACGAGGCTCTCAAGTCTGTCGAAGGATTGATGAATGCCAAGACAGGCACGCCGGAAGGTGACATGCTCGACGTGCTTGTCACCCTGATACAAGCTTATGAAGCGAAACACTTTCCGATGTTGCTGCCGGATCCGATCGAATCCATCAAATTTGTGATGGAGCAGCGAGGCCTGACAGTGCACGACCTGACGCCAGTATTCGGGCGCACGAACCGTGCCTATGAGGTACTCAGCCGCAGACGCCCCTTATCGTTGGCTATGATTCGCAAACTGCACAGTGATTTTGGAATTCCAGCTGAAGTGCTGATCGCCGCTTAGCCTGTTTTTGGCCAATACCTGACACTCACCACTAGGGCGCGGCGTTATGCGAAAAACAATCGCCATCTATCTGTCGCTGGTCGTTGCCGGAACAATCCTTTATGGATTCACAGTTTTCCGATGGATCGGCTCGAAGGCCGTCGGGCTTCACGCATTCCCAGGATCGCCTGATTGGGCTTATATGTACGGGTCGTCACTCGAACGGTATTTCTGGCTTAGCGGAATGCTCTTTGGGTTGGCGCTTGGCGGAGTCGCATTGTTTGCATACGCTCGTTTTAGCCCGTCGGTTTCTAAACCGCGGTGGGAGAGCGGAATGATTATCGCGTCCGTCGTCATCCTCATCGCGGCGTTGGCCGTCGGCTATTCCGCTGAGCAAAACACGCTCCAAGGAGGGGCCGCAGTTGGCGAGTCGGGCTCTAACATGCCTGTTGAGCGAATAGTTCCAGCGGAGAAAACGGCGCCTTAACCAGCACACACGGGCAAGCAACCGATCGTCTTCGAGTGACCGCTCATTCAACTTTGAACGACCGGTGACCAGCGGAGGGAAAGTCGCCTGTGGGTCGACGACGGAACAAAAGATATGACTCCTGATTCATTTGCCTACACGCTCGAACTCACCAACGTTGCAGCTGAAAGCGCGCGAAAGTTGATTGACGCCACACTCATCGAATTCAACACCAGCCAGGCTGACCCGGGAAATAGCAAGCCGGTAGTCATCGTCATCAAGAATCAATCCTGAATGAATCCCGGCAGGTTGTTGGAGTTCTCTGCGGCCAGACGGGGTACGAGTGGTTATTCACGCAACTCCTTGTTGTGCCGGAAACGTA
>JANMZU010000582.1:0-10428 GCA_031383585.1 Betaproteobacteria bacterium | reverse complement strand
TCACGCAAAAGGTTGCCCTGGACACATTCGCAAAGTATTCTGCGACCCATAGATTCCACATCATGTTTTACTACTTTTTTTGGGAGATAAAGTGCATGAAGTTTAAATCGCGTTTTAATTGTGTTTTACCTGCTGCATTGGTGTTGGCCTTGACGGCTATTGCCGGGCCCAGCTATGCGGCGCAGAAGTTTGATGCCAAGATTTCTGGCGCAATGTCGAAGGCCGGCATCGAAAAAACAGCCGACGGCACGTACAAATTAATGCGACTTCCTGAAAAAGTTGAGGTAGTCAAGATTCTGGTTCGCTTCAGCGACAATAAAGCCCTCGACGGCATTCGCAGCGCGGGTGGTACCGTCAATTCTGTTTTTGGCAATATCGCGACCGTGGCGGTACCGGCAACGGCCCTGGGCAAGCTGGTGTCGATGGATGAAATTCAGTACATTGAGGCCGAAAGCGCCATTCCGCAGCGTCTGAGCTCAAGCGTGCCGGCCACGCGGGCGAGTTTGCTTCGCTCTGGCGTCTCGCCTGATTTGACTGGCTCGACGGGCGCGGGCGTTATTGTCGGGATCGTCGATGACGGGATTGATTTCCGGCACCGCAGCTTCCGCAACCCGGATGGCTCTACCCGTCTTCTTGCTTTATGGGATCAACGTGCGACGGGCGCAGCGGGGTCTCCGCCGACGGGCTTCAACTATGGTGGCGAATGTTCAGTCCAGATGCTCAATGACGCAATCAACGGCGCAGGCGGGTGTACCCAGCCATCGACCGGCAACCACGGCACGCACGTTGCAGATATTGCGGCGGGCAATGGTCAACAAACGGGCAATGGTCAAGCGGCGTATCGTTTTGTCGGTGTCGCTCCCAAGGCAGATATTCTGTCGTCCAATTCGATCGCCGGAGGAACCGGTGGCAGCACACCGGTCCTTGACGGGATCGCGTGGATGAGGGCAAAGGCGGCTGCACTTGGCAAGCCCTTGGTTGTAAACCTAAGTCTGGGTTCCTATTTTGGCGCTCGCGACGGCACGTCGAATTTCGAGCAGGCGCTGTCCAATGCGGGTGGGCCTGGGGTGGTCATCACATCGGCTGCAGGCAATGAAGCGCAGGATAATATCGTTGCATTCGGCAAGATCTCAGCTTCGCAGACCATAGCGACCACATTCAGATGGGCAACTACAATTACGGCAGATCAGCAGATCGAAATCTGGTATCCGGGCGTGAATCAATATGCGGTGAAACTGACCGGCCCGGAAGGATGCGCCATGCCGGACTTTGTCGTTGCCGGCACCAGCCGAACATTTAATTTGCCGTGCGGAATCATCGAGGTGACGTCGACAGCGCCGCAGGCGAACAACGATGATCGGCAAATTTTAGTTTCGTTCAGCAGGATTACCAGCAATCTCACCGGATTTCAGGGCAACTGGACCTACGAACTGCGCGGCGATGTTGTCGCGACGCCTGACACGGATTTCTTCCTGACCTGTGGCGAGGACGCAGGCGGGCTTATTTTTACCTCAAATACCTATCCGGGATTCACGCTCGGCATTCTGACCAACACATCGACGCCGACGCGCACCATTTCTGTTGCTTCCTACAATACGAATTACTCCTGGCTAACTACCGGTGGCGCCACAAACTCGCCGTCAAATTACAGCCAGCACGGCGCGGTCAGTAATGTGTCCAATTTTTCCAGCCGAGGTCCGCGCCGCAATTGTTCGAACCTTGCAAAATGCCCACCGGTAATGAAGCCTGAAATCGCTGCACCCGGTGCCATGATTATGGCGGCCCTGGGGCAGGACGCGAGGACACCAGCGAGCCCCGAAACCGTGGAAGCAGATGGACATCATGTGGCCTACAACGGCACCAGCATGGCGGCGCCACATTTGACAGGTGCCATCGCACTCATGCTGCAAAAGAATCCCACGCTCACACCAGAACAAGTCAAACAGATTCTCTTCCAGACCGTCCAAACGAACGGATTTACCACCAGCTTGCCGACCTTCAATCCTGCGTCACCACTCATGCCTGCAATGACCAACAACAATTGGGGATACGGCATTCTTGATGCGCAGGCGGCGGTCAACGCTGTCCCGGCCTCTGCTGGCACGCCAACAACGAACCCATACACCGGTCTGTGGTGGAACGCGCCGGCAAATTCGGAGTCTGGTTGGGGAATGAGCCTGACGCAACGCGGCTCCATCCTGTTTATGGCCTGGTATACCTACGATTCGTCGGGCGCGCCAGTCTGGTATGTGATCACCAATTGCCCCGTCGTTGGAACCAGTTGCACCGGCGATATGTTCTCGGTATCAGGCGGCGTGCCGTTGACGGTGCCGTGGAATAACCCAACACTGAGCGTATTGCCTGTAGGCCGGGGTACCTTTGCATTCAGCGACGCCAACAACGCCGCATTCACCTACACGCTCAACGGCGTGGCCAGCGTCAAAAACCTTACTCGCCAGATATTCGTGCCGAGTGGTACCCCACCTGCGGTTGATTACACGTCCCTGTATTGGGCGGCACCGGCCAGCTCGGAGTCCGGTTGGGGTGTTTCCCTCACCCAGCAGTTCGGCATCATCTTTGCCGCGCTCTACACCTATGACGCAAACAGAAGACCAATCTGGTACGTTGTCACCAATTGTCCACTCGTCGGCAGTGGCTGCACGGGACAGTTGCTTCAGGTGAATGGCGGTCGAATTCCGACAGACGCATGGGGTAGCCCGGCGCTGAACGTGCAACTGGTTGGAAATATGACCTTGTCCTTTACCGACGCCAGCAACGGCACGATGAACTTCACCATCAATGGCGTCGCGGGTTCCAAGGTGATAACGAAACAGATTTTCTAGCGTCAAAGTTGCTTGAGGAAGCCTCGACGCCACCCTGTGTGGCCGTGGCTACAGAAAGCTTGAGCGATTCACTATCGTAAAACGTAGAACGAGTATTGGCGCGCTTTTTCAGGACTTTATTGCTGAAACAGCGCGCCAGTTCTAGTGTTTGCTTCTGTGGCTGTATTTATCCCCAAAGGCAAAGGCGTGCTGGTGATGCCCGTACCCGAGCTGAAAGAACTCGCAGGCATCGCCGAGGGCGCCAGAGTAACAGGCTATCGCGACCGCAAGGACCGTTATTAATGGCGACGGTAGTCGCCGCAGCGTGTGTCGTCGACACCTCCGTCTGGATTGAATGGTTGGTCGGCAGCGCACTCGGCAAAAGATTGGCAAAGCAGACTCCCGAAAAAACGGATTGCATCGTGCCGACGGTCGTGCAGCTTGAGTTGGCGAGATGGCTCACGCGCGAAGTGTCCGAGGAAGAATCGGACCGCGTCATCGCCTTCACGCAAAAATGTTTGGTGGTGCCGCTGGATACCGAGCTTGCGTTGTTGGCGGCGGAATTACATCGCAGCCGTAAGCTCGCAACGGCTGATGCGATTGTCTATGCCACTGCGCAGGCTTGGGCAATACCGCTGCTGACTTGTGACGCGCATTTCGAGGGATTGCCCGACGTGATCTTATTCTCAAAGACATAGCGAAGACGTAAATGAGCCAAGCCATCTTTCTTTCCTACGCCTCCCAAGATGCCGATGCTGCACGGCGCATCTGTGAGGCCCTGCGCGCGGCTGGTCTTGAAGTGTGGTTCGATCAAAACGAACTGCGCGGAGGGGATGCGTGGGATGCGTCAATTCGCAAACAGATTAAAGCGTGCTGGTTATTTGTGCCGATAATCTCGGCAAATACCGACGCGCGGCCCGAGGGTTACTTTCGGTTGGAATGGAAACTCGCAGTTGATCGTTCACACCTGATGGCGGATAACCACACATTTTTCTTTCCGGTGATTTTGGGCAATGTGGCCGAGTCTGCCGCGCTCGTGCCGGATAAGTTTCGTGAGCGGCAGTGGACGCGGCTGAATGACGATGTTTCGGTAAACGCATTTGCTGCGCGTGTTGCAAAACTCGCCAGTGGGAGCGCATCTTCGAACAAGAATGCTTCAATGGCCAAGGGCCACGCTGACAGCCCGTCGAATGGCGAGTTTGGTGGATCGCGCGAAACACTTAAGACTGTCGCACCGACGCAGGCCGGGGCCCAAGTTTCGTCGAGCACACGCGACGCAATAAACCTGGATCCCGTTCTGCCACTGCGTGGCCCCCGGGATGACAGCTTGAAGATTGGCGCAAGTGGCGAACAGCCATCGTCATCCATCGCCACCCCCTCCATCGCTGTCTTAGCCTTCGCCAACCGCTCAGCCAGCGCTGACGACGAGTACTTCTCCGACGGCCTGGCCGACGAACTGCTCAACGTGCTCGCCAGAATCAAAGGGCTACGGGTCGCCGCCCGCACTTCCGCGTTCTCGTTCAAGGGTAAGTCTGACGACATCGCCGCTATCGGGCAAAAACTCAATGTCGCCACGGTCCTCGAAGGCAGCGTACGCAAAAGCGGCAACCGCGTGCGTATCTCGGTCCAGCTCGTAAAGGTCGATGATGGCTTCCAGATGTGGGGCGAGACCTACGACCGCACCTTGGACGACATCTTTGCGGTGCAAGATGACATCGCTCAAGCGGTGGTGACCGAGCTGCGGTCGACGTTGATGGTTGAGAAGCCAAGACAAGCTGATGAAATAAAAGTCATCGCCGAAATTGCCCGTGCTGCAAACGACCGTAGTGAGAACAGTGAAGCGCAGCGCTTGTTTTTGCAGGGCCGCTATCTGCTTGGCCGCAAGTCCGAAGCCGAACTCATGCGCAGCATCGACTATTTCAAACAAGCCGTCGCGCTTGACCCCCACTTCGCGCTCGCATGGGCGTGGCTGGCGCAAGCCTATTGCGATGCCGGTGGCTGGGGCACGGAGCCCTTGCATGAGGCGTATGCCAATGCCAATGCGGCCGCCAGCCAAGCGCTCGCGTTAGCACCCGACCTGGTGCAAGCGCATACGGCAATGGCTTCTTTTCAAATTGGCTACCAATGGGACTGGGCGAGTGCTACGGCAACCATCCAGCGCGCGCTGCAATTAGCACCCTACAACGCCGAGGTGTTGACGGTGGCCACGAAGCTTCAGTTTTGCTTGGGCCGCCTGGTGGAGGCTGAAGCGTATGGCTTGCGCGCGGTAGCAGTCGATCCATTGAACGCCGGCAGCTATCGTATGTTGGCGATGGTATGTTGGGCGGCGGACAAGTTTGACGATGCGGTTTTGCACATGCGCCATTCACTGGCGCTCGCACCAGAGGCAGTCGCGTCGCGTCATGTCATGTCGAATATTCTGGTAGCACAAGGTCACTTTGATGAGGCGCTCACCGAGGCTATGTTGGAAAAAACCGAATGGGCGCGGCTGACGAGCTTGACCAGCATTCATTGGGCAATGAATACCGAGACAAGTCGTGCAGAAAGTGACAACGCGTTAGCGCAGTTGGTTGACAAGCACGGCGGACATTCCGCCATACAAATTGCGGCCTCGTACGCGATGCGCGGCGATGCCGATGCGGCTTTTATGTGGCTCGAACGTGCCTACGCGCAGCGCGACGGCGGCACGGTTTACATCAAGGTGGTTTCCTTCTATCACCCCGTAAAGGGTGATGCGCGTTTTCTGTCTTTCTTACAAAAAATGGGCCTCGATGGCTAAGATTGGCCATGACTAGCCCAGAATAATGAGCTTTATTCAGCGCTATAATTAGCGCTTATTTTGAGTGAAGGAGAACGCAATGCAGACCCTACTAACTGATCTGACCATCAGCATGAGCGACTTCAAGAAAAATCCCGCCAAGGTCTTGCGTGAAGCCAACGCACAACCGGTGGCTGTGCTCAACCACAACAAGACGGCGTTTTACATGGTTGATCCCGCGCTGTTTGAAGCGCTGATTGACGAGGTCGAAGATGCGCAACTCATGCCGATGTTAAAGGCGCGTATCGCCAGCGCCGCTAAGGGTAAATACGCCGAGGTTGATATTGACAGCGTCTAAGCGACAGTCGGTATCGGCAAAAAAGCCGCTCTATCGTCTGGCATTTGAAGATCACGCGCGCGCCGAATGGGACAAACTTGATGGCACCGTAAAAGAGCCGCTACGTCGTGCGCTCAAGAAGCGGCTCGAGTCTCCCCATGTACCTAGTGCGGCATTACACGGCGAACTCGCCAACTGTTACAAAATCAAATTGCTCAAACAAGGCTACCGCCTGATTTATCAAGTTATCGATCAACAACTCATTGTGCTGGTGATTTCAGTCGTCAAACGTGACAAGAACGCGGTCTATGCAGCCGCGATGAAACGACTCCATTCCCAAAAATGACCCAAGCCATTTTTCTTTCCTACGCCTCCCAAGATGCCGACGCTGCGCGGCGCCTCTGTGAAGCCTTGCGCGCTGCCGGGCTGGAGGTGTGGTTCGACCAAACCGAATTACGTGGTGGAGACGCGTGGGACCAGAATATTCGAAAACAGATCAAAGAGTGTGCGTTGTTTGTGCCCCTGATTTCGGCGAATACACAGGCGCGCCCGGAAGGCTACTTTCGTTTGGAGTGGCGCCTTGCGGATCAGCGCACACATCTCATGGCAAAAGGAATTCCTTTCATCCTGCCGGTAGCCATCGATGGCACCTCCGAAGCCGTAGCACTCGTACCCGATTCGTTCATGGACGTGCAGTGGACGAAATTAAGCGATGAAACGTCAACGACCGTATTTGCCGCAAGAGTCGCCAAACTCGTTGAGGGGACAGAGTCTTCATCCATCAAAGCGCCAAACACTACGCGTGGCACCCCGCCAGAGGTCATGTCGGCAAATCGAAGCGATGCGAAAGAGCCAGCGCAGCCACCCCGCACGGGGCCGACTGGCATGAAATGGTTTGCCATCGCCTGTATCGTGCTTGTTGGCTGTGCCGCCTTATGGTTCGGGTTCGCGGCCAACAAACCCGCGTCATCGGACCAGAAAACAAGCGCCGCAACCGCAAAAAGCACCGCAACCACAGCTGCTCCCGCCATCAATCCACTCTCGGTGATGGTGATGCCCTTCGCCAATCAAACCGGTGACAAGGACAAAGCCTACATCGCCGACGCGCTCACCAGCAGCATCACCAGCGACCTTTCACGCATCCGCGATGCCACTATCGTGCCCGCAACGACCGCAGCCAGCATGGCTGACAAGAAACTCACCATCCCGCAACTCGGCAAAGAGGCGGCCGTGCGCTTTGTGCTCACCGGCGCGGTGACCGGTGACAAGGAAAAGCTTCGCGTCAACGCTGTGCTTTCCGACACGGAAACCGGTGCGCAGTTGTGGGCCGAGAATTTCGACGGCAAGCAAACAGACCTCTTCGCGCTACAGGATCAGGTGACTAGGCGCCTTGGTGACAGCATCGGCCCGCAGATGGTGATTGTCTCGGCACGGGAGAGCGAAAAGCGCGCGAGTACACCGCAAGTATCCGACTTGCTAATGCGCGCGAGTGCACTGGGGCTCAACCAGCAATCACTACAAAATCATCAGGCGATGGAAGCGCTATATCGTCAAGCGCTGGCCATCGAGCCTGGCAATCTGCCCGCAAAGACGGGATTAGCCGTCAGCCTGGCGTTGCAGGTGGGCAATTTCCCAACCTTCCTGCAATTGGACGACGCCGGACGAATCGCAATGCTGAAAAAAGCCTTTGACCTCGCGCAGGAAGTCAAGGCGCTCGACCCAAACAACCCAAACATTCTCCTGCCAATCCTGATTTATGCAGACGAGACCAACGATTTCGACACCGCGATATGGGCCGCCAAACGGCGGATTGAGTTGCAACCTAAATCGGCGGGCGGATACGCCGCGCTCGGTTTAGTGAAAATGAGAATCGACGACGTTGCCGGTGCCAAGGCCGCGTTTGAAAAAGCGCTCGAATTTGCATCGCACGCGAAGCCGCCTGTTGAAACATACCAGAATTTGGGCCACCTGGCTTTTCGCGAGGACAAGCTGGATGACGCCATCGCTTGGGCTCAAAAGGGAGTTGATGCCAACCCCGGCAGCCCTGCCGGACATCGTACGAAAGCGCTCGCCTACGCCCGCAAAGGCCAGACCGAGCAAGCGAAGAAAGCCGCCGCGGAGGCGGTGCGCTTAGAGCCGGGATTGCGATTAGCGAACCATCCTGTTTACTACAGGCCATGGCCCGGCAAAGAAGCAGCGTACCGTAAGTTCATGGACACACAACTCATTCCAGCGTGGCGGTTGGCGGGTTTGCCGGAGTGAGCGGGATAGCTGCATGACCCAAGCCATCTTCCTCTCGTATGCTTCGCAAGACGCCAACGCCGCACGGCGCATTTGTGCCGCGCTTCGCGCCACTGGTCTCGAAGTTTGGTTTGACCAAAACGAACTCACCGGTGGTGATGCTTGGGATCAGAAGATTCGCAAACAGATCAAAGAGTGTTCGTTGTTTGTGCCGATCATCTCAGCCAATACCGACGCACGTCCGGAAGGCTACTTTCGGCTGGAGTGGAAGCTCGCGGTGGATCGCTCACACCTGATGGCGGATAGCCATACGTTCTTTTTCCCGGTGATTTTGGGAGATGTATCCGAGCCCGCCGCGCTGGTGCCGGATAAGTTTCGTGAAAGGCAGTGGTCGAGATTGAGTGATGATGTATCGATACAGGGATTCGCTGCGCGGGTGTCAGAACTCACCAGTGGGGGCGCGTCTTCGGGAAAGAATATTTCAAATGGGCCATCGAACAACGAGGTTGTTGTCTTAGGCACTACACCTAAAACTGTCGCCCCGTTGCAGAACGGGGCCCAACCGCAATCGGGTGAACTTACAAACTTGGATCCCGACCCTCGTCGGGATGACAGTTTTAAGAGCGGCGCAGAGGGCGGGCAGCCAATCCAATCAACTTCAGGGGTCTGCGCCACCATCACACAACACAAACGCCGCAACCCGTTTCTGCTCGCAGCGGGTGCCGCATTAACGCTGGCAATTGGCGCCGCGGCCTATTTTTACTTCCCACGTGCCGGGAACGAGCCCATCACCTCAATCGCCGTGCTGCCATTTCAAATCAAAGGTAACGAGGCCGATGCCGACTATCTGGGCGATGGATTAGCCGAGTCGCTCATCCATCGCCTCTCACAACTGCCGAAATTGAAAGTCAGCCCAACTAGCTCCGCGTTTCGCTTCAAGGGCAACGACGTTGATCCGATCAAGGCTGGTAACGATCTGAACGTGCGCGCCGTAATGATTGGGCGCATTCTGCAGCGGGGCGACAACTTCTCGATCAGTGTGGAACTGATCGATGTGCGCAACAAGGCATCGCTCTGGGGCGAGAAATACGAGCGCAAACAATCGGAGCTGCTGGCCACACAGCGTGAAATGGCCACCGAGATCACCCGCAAGCTGCACCTCAAACTCACTGGCGATGACGCAAAGTTGCTCGCAAAACGTTATACCGACAACAACAACGCCTACCAGCTCTATCTTCAAGGCCGCTACCAATACGCCAAGCGTGGCAAAGATAATCTTGCGCGGGCCATCACCTCTTTTGAGCAAGCCATTGCCATCGATAACAATTTTGCACTGGCCTATGTCGGGCTGGCGGATACATACAGCATCGATGTGTTCAACGGCAAGCGCACCGTCGAAGAGGCCTTGCCGCTGGCTCGTGCAGCGGCGACGCGGGCGCTGCAAATCGACGCCAACGTAGCCGACGCACACGCTGCCATGGCCAGCATCGCCGCGATGAATTGGCAATGGGACGAGGCGGAGCGCGGCTTTCGCCGTGCGCTGGAGTTAAACCCCGATGTCGCTGAAATCCGCTTCCGCCATGCGTTGTACTGGCTGCTGCCGCAAGGCCGTACGGATGAGGCGATAGCAGAGTTCAAGCGCGCACTGGAGCTCGATCCGCTCTCACTCGTGACGACTGCCGTGATGGCGCGCGCATATATCCAAGCCGGGCAAACCGCGCGTGCGGTCGAACAAGCAAAAAAAGCGTATGCACTCGACCCCACTGCCCCTACCGGCCAGTCGTGGCTCCGCACCGCTTTAGTCGCAGACGGCAAGTATGACGAGGCGCTGGCGCTACTCGAAATCGCAAGCGATAGCGATTTCGTGAGATTCGAAAGAGCGATGGTCCACGCCAAGACTGGGCGGCGGGACGCGGCGATGCGCGAACTCGCTACGATAGAAGCGCAACCGGGGACTTTGCCCCCGTCTAGGATTGCCGCGGTCCACGCGTTACTCGGCAACCGCGATGCCGCCTTCACTTACTTAGAGCGTGCCGTGGTGGCGCGCGAATTCCAAGTGGCGTTTCTCAAGGTGAACAATGATTTTGCGTCACTGCGCAGCGACCCGCGCTATGACGCTCTGCTCAAACGGATTGGGTTGGCAAAATGACCCAAGCCATCTTCCTCTCCTACGCTTCCCAAGATGCTGACGCTGCACGTCGCATCTGCGACGCCCTGCGCGCCACTGGGCTGGAGGTGTGGTTCGACCAAAACGAATTACGTGGCGGTGA
>JANMZU010000580.1:0-2357 GCA_031383585.1 Betaproteobacteria bacterium | reverse complement strand
CCTCGGCCAGTTTCAGCTCGGTGATATCAAAGGTAAGCGCAAAAAAGCCACAGACATTGCCACCGCTATCGTGGTCAGGAACGAAGTTGGATTGAAAGTGGAAAAGTCTTTCGCCCACGTAGCTACTAATTTCAAAGCTCGACGCCTCACCACGCAATGCAGCTTCCACATGCACTTTGTAGGCGCCATACAGTTTAGCGCCGCGAACATCCAGCATCGTACGACCCATCATCGCTGCTGGCTCGATGCCAAAGACCTTAACAAAATAGGCGTTGGCGAAGGTGTATCGCTGTTCGTGGTCGAGCCTGGCAATCATCGCTGGAATATTGTCGGTGATGGCGCGCATGCTGTGTTCGCTCTGCAACAATGCCTGCTCTGCCCGTATGCGGTCGCTAATGTCGCGCGCTGCATAAACGACTTCCGGCGGCCCGCCGTCTTCGGGCTTTGGTACCAGGCGGGCGAGCACTTCCAGCCATATGTAGTTTCCAGTGACGTGCCTCGCACGATAGGTAACGGTCGCTGAACCACCCCTCTCGCCAAGATCTTTGAAGGCCATCACCAGCCGTTGGCGGTCATCGGGATGCACCAGATCCCAGCGCGGCTCGGTAAATTCTGTCGGCTCGAGCCCGAGCAGATCTTTGGCCGCTGGTGAGACATACAGACGGTGTCCGTCAAGGCGCATGCGTACAACCATATCGCGCGAATTCTCGGCGAGCATGCGGTAGCGAGCTTCGCTTTCCTGGACTTGCGCTACAACCTGCTTCAAGCGGCTGTTGAAGCGCCGCTGCAACATGAAAAGCATACCGAATACCAACAGCAGGATGATGCTCAGTACCGCCGTAATCAAGGTGAGGCGCTGCTGATCGGCAAGTGCCGCCGCACGTTGCACAGCCATTGCCGCCGACGCTTCCAGGCGCTGCACATCCAGCTCTTGTTGTGCATACTTGAGGCGGGCTTCAAAATCATCGGCTGCCAGGTTACGGTCGTCGGCTTCCAGTGAGGTCTCCAGCGCAAGCGAGCGTGTCACCAGCGTTTCGAGGTCGGCTCTCGGCAAGCCGCGCCCCAACACGCTGCGTATCAGCGCACGCAGCACGCGACGCTCGTCGCGATCAAGCTTGAGCTCGCGAAACGACGCGTAGGCTTGACGCAGTTCCCTCTCTGCAGTTGTATTGTCTTTGGCACTGAGTGCAGCCAGGCCAAGTACCTCATGTCCAAGTCCGGTGAGCTGACTGTTGCTCAACTGTGCAGCCAGCATGAGAATGAGGCGCCCGTTTGCGACTTGCGAGGTTATGTCGCCGTTCAGTCGGGCAATGCGCGCATCCTCCAAATACAGCTCCGCCGTCAGCTTTGGATCTTTGATTTGTTTGACCAGCTCGATCGCCCGCCTAAGCACCAGCTGCGCCCCTGACCGGTCGTTGAGCTGCGCCATCGCGCGTGCCTGATTTCGCAGCAACCGGATGCGGATCAGCAGGGAGGGGCGGTCGGCCAGGACGGTAAGGCCTCGTTCGGCATATTCAGCCGCCAGCGCATGCTTGCCGACCGCGTAACTGAGTGAGGAATAGGCGAGATAGACATCGGCACTCAGCTCAGGAAACGAATTCTGGCTGAGAATTTTCTCCGCATCGTTTAGCAATTGTCCGGCCCGGCTGAAATCCTGCTTGGCCATGCGGCCACGGCTTTCGAGTATGTAGCCACGTGCCTGCAGCTCTGGCAGCCGTGCTGCTTGGGCGGCGAGGCGGGCATTTGCTGCAGCGTCGCTCTGGCAGGGCCAGTCGGCGATCACCCGGCAGGCGTTCGATTCCGCCAAACGCAATAACGCCAATTCCTTGAAATCCTTGGATGCGGTGGCCTTTTCGATAAGTGGCGGTAGCTCTTTGAGCACGCCCGCAGGATCTGTCAGGGCCCGGAATTCCAGCGGATGCCGCGATACGCTCGCGACTTTTTCTACGTCATCAGCACAGACTACTAATGACCAAACCAGTAGCAGCGCGCCAGGCAAGAAGCGGCCGAAAAAAAACTTGGGCGCGGAGCGATAATTCATTTGAGCTTTGGAAGAGTGCTAGACGCCAAGGCATGATAGCGGAAAGCCCGCCATGAAGACACCTTTAAAGTTGGCCAAAATTACGCATGAAACAGTTGTTTACGTTCCGCTGCCATGACCGTGAGCAGCGCCGATTGACATCCGCCTAACCAAGGCAGCATCAAGATAGGACTGGGAACAGACACCATGGAAATTCTTTTGCAACCCGATCTGGCCGGCGACGTTATGGCGGCGCAATATACGAAGGACGAAATTGTCGATCAGCGAACAGCACATCGACAATTTCGCCCTTCGTATATTGCGCGGCCAAAACGTC
>JANMZU010000569.1:0-2484 GCA_031383585.1 Betaproteobacteria bacterium | reverse complement strand
GCATTATTCAGGCTGCGAAAAAGGCGAAATGCGACGTGATCATCATGGCCTCGCACGGCCGCAGCGGCATCGCCAAACTGTTCATGGGCAGTGTCACACAGAACGTGCTCGCGCACTCCAAGGTGCCGGTTATTGTCTATCGCTGATATGGCGCCTCGCAGTTGGAACATGGCAGCGCATTGAACGTATACATTGAGCAATGACGCGCTCCGTGGCGCGTTTTTGCCCTGAAATGCCCGTGCCTGCTGGGGTTAGCCAGACTGAATGCGCCTGCACACTTACAGGGGGTGAGTTTTTCCAAGTGAACCGGAAAATGCAGGCGACGTTGTGGCGCTGCGTTTCGCCATTATTTGGTGAACCGCAAACCGGCATCCACCAGGCGCGCCCCTACCCCTCCACTACCTCATCCGTCCAGACCTTGAAACTTGCCAGCGTGTTCGGCCCAAATGTATTGCTGATCGCCACATCTGCCGCATCACGGCCACGGGCAATCAGGACGCGCCCGATACGCGGGGTGTTGTTGCGCGCATCGAAGGTGTACCAGTTGCCGTCAAGATAAGCTTCGAACCACGCGGCAAAGTCCATCGTGCCCCATGGCTTGGGTGTACCAATGTCGCCAAGGTAACCCGTGCAGTAACGTGCCGGAATGTTCATGCAGCGGCAGAGCGTCACTGCAAGATGCGCGTAGTCGCGGCACACCCCTGTCTTGTCGTGGAAAGCCTCCAGCGCTGTGCGCGTCATGCGTGCGTGCTGGTAGCCAAAGGTAATGTGGTGGTGAACGTAATCGCAAATGGCTTGAACACGATCCCAGCCTGTTGGACCATGGCCAAAAAGCTGCCACGCAGTTTCGGAAAGGCGGTCTGTTTCGCAGTAGCGGCTACCGAGTAAAAACAATAACGATTCTTCGGGCAAATCGCGCACCAGTAATTGCTGCGCCTGTCGGGCAATGACATCGGGCAGCCCGCTGTCGTTCACGTAAGCATCTGCCGATATGCTGATGCGACCAGCCGGCGCGACGATGCGTGTACACCAGTTGCCGAAGCTGTCGCGGTAGGCAGTGCTCGGGATCGGCGGATCAAACAGCAGATTGTCACGGCCGACGAGATCGGAAACGCGCGTGAAATGAACGTTTAAGTTCAGAATCATCGGTGTGGGTTGCGGGCATTCGTAGACCATTTCAAAGCCGACGCGAATTTTCATGAGTGTTTTCCGGGTTACACAGGTGTTTGTTGCATGGGAGTCATTGCAATTGCAGTTCAAAAGGCTGGGCTGGGGATAGCTCTGTCCGCCGTTGCTGGGGGAAGGAGAACACCACGACCGTTGACTTACCCGCTAAAAAAATTACGCTTGATACTCATCTATAAGTAATGCGCTGGAGAATCAAGAATAGACACAATCGACCGCGCTGGCACTTGCTCACCAGTCAAGCTCGGGTAGCTGGCGAAACACCTGCCGTGTACCCTCACCCCAGGCGTGACCAAGCGACGTGAAATAGACATCGCCGTCCTCGAAGCGACGGCGTTTTCGCACTTCAAGACTGTCGCGCTCGTAGCACAGCAGATCGATAGGCATGCCCACTGACAAATTACTGCGCATGGTGGAGTCGAAAGACACCAGCACGCATTTGATGGCATCCTCCAGCGGTGTGGTGCGCGAAATGACCCGCTCGATTATAGGTTTGCCGTATTTTGTTTCGCCCGTTTGAAAATACGGCGTGTCGATGCCAGCTTCGATGAAATTACCTTCGGCGTAAATTCTGAACAAGCGTTGCGGCTCGCCGCAGATCTGGCCGCCGACGATGAACGAGGCATTGAAAGCCATATCGCTCTGCTCCAGGTACGCGCCGTCCCGCCGTTCGATGTCACGCATCGCGTCCGACACCAGCATCGCCACGTCAAACATGGTCCGTGCTGTCCACAGATTAGTTGCGCCATCTTCCGCGAAGCAGCGCTGGTTCAGCACGCCGATCACTGCCTGGGTTCCTGCGAGACTTCCCGAACTCAGCAACACGAGCACCCGATCACCGGCGCGCTCGAACACCGTCATCTTGCAGAATTTGGCGATGTTATCGACGCCCGCATTGGTCCGGGAGTCCGACGCGAAAACGATGCCTTGATCGAGCATTACGCCAATACAGTAGGTCATGGTTCACGCCTTTTGCTCTATCGATTCGACCTGCTAACGCCATTTGCGTACGACTGACTTGGGTGCGCGAAGACGCCTCCGCCGGTCAATAGTTGTTCGCTCAGCGGAAAAATGCGAAACCAACCGCCTATCGGGTCATTTTGCAGCAGATTTCCGTCAAGTCCGACAGGCTGCAAGACCATTCAATCACAAATAATTTTGCGCGTATGTGCGCAAGCGAACATACAAAAAGCCTGGACTAGGCATAATGCGTCGCAGCCAGTCAAATCTCGCCCATCGGCGGGCTTTGTATCGCGGCGCAAGTCAAAGGCATCCCATGTTGCTTCCGTCACGTCCTAA
>JANMZU010000562.1:0-2250 GCA_031383585.1 Betaproteobacteria bacterium | reverse complement strand
TGACCCTGCGGGCGGCCGGAGAGCCGGATTAACGGCGCAATAACGTGGCGGGTGTTAAAGGATGACGCCTATGACCAATTGTCAAACTCAAGCGTTGGCGGACTTCACCGGGCGAAAATGGCTGAAGAGGCCCGTGGATGCTAGTGGTTGTTGGGAGAATCGAGCTAGGCCAGCTTGATTGCGCCGACCGTAAATCACCTATGGTTTGGTCAAGACTTTGGACCCGGCGCGCCACTGCAATGCAATTTCGCAAGCGACAAGCGGACCGACCCACGATAGCCAAATGAAGGCCTGGCCCTCGCCCAATTCGGCCACGCTCGGGACCCGGCTCGCCAGCCGGCAAAAGACAAAGGCCCAAGCAAGCACATAGCTGCGAATGATCCAATCGCGATGCGAGTCGTAGCGCTTGTTGCGAACCGCCCGGTAGGCCATGCCGGCGGCAGCCAACCAGGCTATCGCCAGCACAGATAGCGAGGTACTGAGGTTGGTAAGCATGACGGCGCCATCGCTTTTATGGGCCGGGCCGAGCGCAATGACTATGGCAATAATTGCGCCGATTGAGCCGCCGACAAGATAAGTTCGCCCGACGAGCTTGTGATGCTTAAAGTGCTGGCGTGTGGCGCCGATATACAAATTGACTGCGCCAAAGAACAACATGATGGTCCCGCCCAGCATATGCACGTATAGCAGGCCAAAGTGACCGACATGCTTGCCGATGCTACTTAGCGTCGCCACTGGCGCGGCGATTACCCACCAGGCCCAGACACTGGAAAAAAAGCCGGCGATGAGAAGTATCCCGGGTGGGGATAGCCACCACGTCCGCTTCCTGGCTACCTGGGCATTACGTATCGTTTCCATGATCGGCTATACCAGAAAAATAAAACAATGGTGGGTGTGACACTGAAGTCTGCCCACGAATAATTTTCGCGATCCAAGGGGTTGGCGTCCCGCCAAACGAATATAACGGGATCGCCGCGAGCGGACAAGCCGATGCGTGAAGCGCTATTCGCAAAGGGTGAGAGTCAAATTGTCTTCAGCAAGTGAACTCCCGCTGTCTATTCCTGAGTGACTTAAACAAAAGAGTGTGCCTCTGACGCCTAGCGCTGGTCGAGAGAATGTGCCCCTGACCCTTGACGGTTCTCTGACGGTTCTTGCCGATCAGTGCCGCCGTCGTTGCCAGCATCACGCGCATGACGGGTCCACTATTACGGGCCTGTGTAGCGCAGCACGAGGACGTCGCCTGATTCTTGGATAGTGCGCCATATATGGCGCAAAATGTTGACATTACTTATGTCATGCGCCATTATTGGCGCATGGAAAGTGCCTCGCCAATATTGCTAGAGATCAAAGCCGCCCGTCTCGCTAAGAGCCTCACTCAGGAGGAGCTCGCTCGTGCGGCCGGCATCCCGCGGCGCACCTACCAGCGTCTCGAAAGTGGTGACCCGGGTACCAGAATAGATACCCTGTTTCGTGCCCTGAATGCGCTCGGGCTCACAATAAAGACGGCTTCGCGCGGACGGCCGACTCTGGGCGAGTTGAGTGAGCTTTATGGCAACGACGCATAAACCGAAAAACGCCAATCCTCGGCTCAAGGCGCTATTTGTCGGCACGTCGGATGGCTTATCCGGGCTGCTATCGAAAGAGAGTCAGCATGTCTTTGCCTATGCCCCAGACGCTGTCGCACCACTTGATCAGCGGAAGGCAATTGCGCTGTCGATGCCGGTGGTCGCGGAGTCATATCGGTCGTCGCCGATCTTCCCGGTATTCCAGACCTCGCTTCCAGAGGGGTTTCTGAAAGACCGGATCGTCGCGCGATATTCCAAGACGATGCGAATGGACGATATGGCTCTGCTGGCCCTCGCAGGCGGTAGTCGCATTGGCCGGCTTCGCCTTAGCACGACCGAAGAAATGCCTGTAGATGAGCTGGGCACGGAAAGTTTGAAAGAAATTCTCCAGTCCGAAGGATCGCAAAATCTCTTCCAGGATTTGTGCGACAAGTACCTCATCAATTCCTCAGGAATATCGGGTGTCCAGCCCAAGGTTGTGCTGAGCGCCGTTGATGACTTGTCTCCAGCGGTACTTGATCGTGACGTGAGCCGCACGACAGTATCCAAACCGTCGATTGGCGAGAAATCGACGCTTCGTGGCAAAAGCTTGATCGTCAAGACAGCCGGCGACGACTATCCGGCACTTGCAGAAAATGAATTTCATTGCCTGAGCATTGCCCGCCAAGCGGGGATAATCGTGCCG
>JANMZU010000559.1:0-5310 GCA_031383585.1 Betaproteobacteria bacterium | reverse complement strand
TTGCAACTTATGGCCGCACCTACAAGGAAGCACAGACGTATGTGTCGTACCTCATCATGATCGTATCGATGGCACCGGCGATCAATATGCTGGCGCAGTTCAAGGACGCGACCTGGCAATTGTTCGTGCCGATGCTGGGGCAGTTGATGGTGATTACCCGTATCCTGCGTGGCGAGACAGTCACCGCACTGCATTACCTGCTGCCGTTTGCGATCAATATGGCGATCTCGGTCGCTGCAGTGCTATTGATTTCGAGACTGTTGACCAAGGAAAAGATCATTTTCGGCCGCGCCTGAATTCGGGATATTGTTATTTCGAACCCAGTGTTATCAGGTGAGAAATCTGCTTTTTGATGTTGCCGTTGCGCAAAACAGATTTCTTGCTTGTCTGCAAATGACCGCGCATTTTTTGTATCGGCCGCAGCACGGTATCATCCCCCCATGTCAGAAATCAGTGTCATCTTTGGCCCCGAGGGGCGACTCGCCAAGAATATTGAAGGATTCCGTCACCGCCAGAGCCAGATCGAAATGGCGGAGAAAATCGATGCCGCCATCAAACGTTCCGGCGTGCTGGTTGCAGAGGCTGGCACCGGCACCGGCAAGACCTATGCTTATCTTGTGCCGGCCTTGCAATCGGGCGGCAAGGTCATCATCTCGACGGGGACCAAGAATCTTCAGGACCAGCTTTTTCGGCGAGATATACCCACGGTCATCAAAGCGCTAGGCATTCCCGTCTCCACCGCATTACTTAAAGGCCGCGCCAACTACGTCTGCCTGCATCATCTTGATGCGGCCATCGCGGATGGCCGCTTCCTTAGCCGGGAGGACACAAAGCATATTCACGTTATTCGTCGTTTCGCCGATCGCTGCCTGAGTGGCGGTGGCACTGGTGACAAGGCGGAGCTACCCGATGTTTCGGAGCGTTCAAGCGCCTGGCCGGCAGCAGTGTCCACTCGTGAGAATTGCCTTGGCTCGCAATGTCCCCAATACGCGGACTGCTTTGTCATGAAGGCACGTAAGGCAGCCATGGAAGCCGAAGTTGTGGTGGTAAATCACCACCTGTTTTTCGCCGATTTGGTGCTCAAGGACGATGGCGCGCAGGATTTGCTGCCAGCCTGCAATACGGTCGTCTTCGATGAAGCACACCAGTTACCGGAGACCGCCACGATGTTTTTCGGTGAGGTTGTAACAACTTCACAGTTGATCGAACTGGCACGCGATTCCCGGCTTGCTGGCGTCGAACACGCCGGCGATTTCAAAGATTTGCAGGAATCTTCCGGCGCTTTGGACAAGGCTGCCCGTGATTTGCGATTGGTAATGCATGAAGACAACACGCGCATTCCCGGCAAGTCCATCGCCGATCGCGAGGGCTTTGCTGAAGCCTACGCCGACTGCCAGGAGAAAATCGCCGAACTGCGTGAGATGCTTGAAAGTCAGTCTGGGCGGGCACAGGAGCTGGTCAATTGTCTCGAACGCGCCGACGAATTCGCCAGCCGTATGACGCGCTGGCAGGACGCGAGCATTGAAGGCTACGTACGCTGGGGAGAAGTGTTTGGCCACTCGCTGGCCTTTCATCTGACACCGCTCTCGATTGCAAGCATTTTCAAGAGCCAGGTATTCGGCCAGAAACGTGCCTGGATATTTACCTCCGCCACACTCGCCGTCAAAGGCGAGTTTTCGCACTATCAAACCGAAATGGGATTGGTGAACGAGGCGGCCAAGGACGATCTTGAGGACGACGCTTTTGCCGAACGAACTGTTGAGACCGCCTTCTGGCCATCTCCATTCGACTACCCGAATCAGGCGCTACTCTACGTACCTGACAAATTGCCCGCCCCGAATACGTTTGAACACACAGAAGCTGTAGTTACCGCAGCGCTACCGCTGATCGAAGCCGCGGCGGGGCGCACCTTTTTACTCTTTACCTCATTGAAGGCGATGGATCGAGCCTACGAATCGCTGAAACTGCACTTCGAACGGCTTGGCTGGAAGTTTCCTCTACTGGTGCAGGGTGAGGGCACGCGCAACGAATTGCTTGAGCGATTTCGCAGGCTCGGTAATGCCGTGCTGGTCGCCAGTCAATCATTCTGGGAGGGGGTGGACGTGAAGGGCGATGCGCTGTCGTTGGTGGTCATCGATAAGCTTCCCTTTGCGCCACCGGACGACCCGGTGCTCGCCGCCCGCATCGACGCGATCAATCAATCCGGCGGCAACGCCTTCATGCAGTATCAAGTCCCGCATGCCGCCATCACCCTCAAACAGGGCGCCGGGCGGTTAATTCGTGACGAGACTGATCGGGGCGTGTTGATGATCTGCGACCCACGTCTGGTTGAAAAGCCATATGGAAAGCGAATCTGGCAGAGCTTACCGCCGATGAAACGCACCAGACTCGAAGCAGAAGCGGTAGCATTTTTCAGCGCCAGCAGCTCTGCTGGAAAGTCTTTGTGAGCACGAAATGCGAGGATTGGCGGGGCCCGCAGGCCAAAATGGCTGGAAACGCCGCACCAATGCTAGAGTATGCCCTGTGCGCAGCCAATCCCGAAACGCCTGCTAGTTTTTATTCGGTGCCAAAATACTTCATGTTGCCATTCGTTGACCCGACTTGCCGTGCGCGTGGTGCGTGCATACTCATGAATGTGAATTTCAGGAAGGGGTTGAAATGGCGTTGACAACCAGCCAGCGCGCGATCTTGTTTGCCGACGTTGCCGATAGCACGGCGATCTATGAAATGCTTGGCGACGCAACTGCTGTGAAGTCGATCGATCGTTGCATAGCCATTATGGCGGACGCTGTTAAGGGCGCGCGTGGCATCGTGGTAAAGACAATAGGTGACGAGATCATGGCGGCGTTTCTCACCGCCGTCGACGCCTGCGAGGCCGCCAAAGCAATGCAGGCGGCAATCAGCGTCCTCCCCGTCAGTGATGGCGTGAAACATGCGATCAAAATCGGCTTTCATTTCGGGGCCGTGCTGGAAGACAAGCAAGATTTCTGGGGCGATGGTGTCAACGTCGCCGCGCGGCTGGCGGGGCTCGCGCGGCGGGGCCAGATCCTCACTAGTTTGGCGACGGTCGAGGCATTAACGCCCCAATTGCGTGTTATGACCCGCGACATGGATGACCATAATGTCAAGGGTCGGCAAGACGCCGTCCGAGTTTTCGAAGTCGTCTGGGAGGAAAACAACGATACGACGCAGATTGTCATGCCGGTGCGACGAATTACTGTTATCGGCAGACTTTCGCTCTCCCATATCGCTGCAACGTTTGATTTCCCTCCCGACAAAGGTGTGCTGTGGTTTGGTCGTGATGCAGGCTGTGAAATGGTGATTGCAGAGAAAAATGCGTCCCGCCGCCATGCGCGCATCGAGCGCCGCTCCGTACAGTATTATCTGGTCGACGATTCGACCAATGGCACCTACGTTACGATCGAAGGCGACAACGAGGTGTTGTTGAGGCGCGAACAGCTATTGCTGCGCGGTCGCGGTCAAATTTGCCTCGGCGTACCGGGCTCCATTGCGACTGATGCCATCACCTTTGTGTGCAGTTAGTGCCATTCAGTAGGTCGGGTTGTCGAACTACCAACTCAAGGTATACGAACAACAATTCTGAAAGCGCGATTGTCGGGCAGTCTTCGTGCGGCGGTGCTCACTAATAAATTCGTAGAATGAGCAATGGCGATGTTTTCAAGGCGAAAACGCCTGGAGAAGCCCGTCAAATGGCGTTCTGCGTAGCCAGCCATACACCAGTTCAAAATAATGTAAATTTGAATCTGGTCCGCGCAGCCTTGGCGACCAACAAAGACATTAACGGGAGAAAACCTTGCCTACACTTAGCAAATTGTGTCTGTTAGCGGCAATCACCGCGTTTATCGCGTCCACCTCTGCATTCGGGCAGCTCTGCACTGTCGACCGGAAAACCGAAGTGCTGTGGAAAGGCAGTTGGTACAAAGCGTCGGTCGTCAAGGCCGGCACCAACCGTTGTTACATTACCTACGCTGGCTATGACAATAGCTACGACGAGTGGGTCGGGCCGGAGCGCTTGAAGATCAAAGTGCTATGGAAAGGTGAATGGTATCCGGCGTCGGTCGTGAGCCGAGAGGGCGATGAATACCTTGTCAACTATGACGGCTACAAATCCTCGTGGGACGAAGTGGTGCCGGTACGGCGTATTCAGATTCGCTAGCGGTCTGATAAAACCCGCTAGGCCGGGAACGTCAGCCGCGCCTCGGTCCCGCCGCCAGCGCGTGGCAGCAGGTCAAATGTCGCGCCGTGCATGCGGGCGATGCGTTCGACAATTGCCAGCCCAAGGCCGGCGCCCGTTTCTCCGCTGCGCGAGCTGTCCAGTCTGGTAAACGCCTGTTTCAGCCGCTCCACTTCGTGTGGAGGGATTCCCGGCCCGCGATCTAGTACGCTGAATGTGTTTCTGCCCGTTGTGGCATCGCGCCGGGTCTGTACGAGGATCTCGCCTCCGCCATGGCGGGCGGCGTTATTGATCAGATTGTCGATTGCTCGCTGCATCGCCACCGGACGCAGCGCCAGCGGCGGTAACTCGACGAGGTCAGTGGACGCATTGATATGCATTCTGGCTGCCCGCTCAGCGGCTCCCTGCACCAGCTCCGTCAGGTCCATGCGCCGGGGCGGTTCAGCAGATTCATCGCGCGCGAAATCAAGGAATTGATCGATGACGAGATTGATATCCTCAATATCGTGCTCGAGATCGCTACGCGTGGCGGGATCTGCGGGCAGCAATTCAATTCCGAGTCGCAAGCGGGATAGCGGTGTGCGCAGGTCGTGGGAAACGCCTGCCAGAAACGTGGCGCGCTCCTGATCGAGACGGGTGAGGTCGGTGCGCATTTGATTGAAAGCGGTGGCGACGGCCCGTACTTCACCCGGCCCCATTTCTGTAACCGGCGGCGGATTCTTTCCTTGGCCGAAGGACCGCGCCGCCGTTGCCAGCGCCTCCAGCGGACGATTCACCCGCCACATCAAGAAAACTGCACCAGCGAGCGACAGAATCGCACTAAGGATGCCCCAGCCAATCCATGCGATGGAATAATCGGGCTCAACCACGCGGCTGCGTGGAAAAACCACCCAATAGTAAGATTTGCCGACTGGTAACTTGGTAATGAGCACCGGCGGCGTTGCAATTTGTGTCCCGTCGCCCGACGGCGCCACTCGCGGTGGTCGCTTATAGACGTAGATGTCGGCTTCCGGCCCGAATTGCTCACGCAGTCGTTCGCGCGCCGCAGTGATGGCTGGCGAAGCCGGTGCTGGCTCCACAGCTTCCGTAATGCGCTCAGGCGCAAAAACGCGGAT
>JANMZU010000525.1:0-2990 GCA_031383585.1 Betaproteobacteria bacterium | reverse complement strand
GCGCTTCCAGATAGCAATCAAAGTACGGGTGCGGAACTGAAAAACCAATCTAATGAGGATTATGGAAGGAGACACATTTTCAGACGAAGCAATGGTATGACTTTATTCAAGCCATGAAAGCCAAAGTAGAATTGTGTTGCTCTTTCGACTTACTTTATTCCAAATGTCAGGTTTCCTGACTGACCTTATTACTGTCCTACTGACTTTATTGCTGCGCTCAAGGCACAGCGCAATCGAGGTCTGCACCCAATCGAGCGCAAATTTCCGCGAACAAATTTACCGTGACACCATCGGCTCACGGTGTTGCGGCGGAACCACGAAGCATTTGCATAATCGCGCCTTGCAGCCGTTCGCGATCAATCGGCTTGGTCAGCAACATGTCGCAACCCGCTTCTTTGGCTCGCGCGGCTTCTGCGTCGCCTAGATGCCCGGTCAGCATCATGATCGGACCTGTGTACCCTTGCGTTCGTAACATGACGACCGCTTCAAGGCCAGACACATCCGGCATTTCCATGTCCATCAGGATCAGCTCAGGCTGTTCGGCCATCGCGATAGCCACCGCCTGCCTGCCGTCCTCGGCGATCAGCGCGGCCAGGCCCATGCCGCTGAGATAGAGCTCGACCAGATCGCGGATATCTTCGTTGTCGTCTGCGATCAGGACTCGCCCGCCAAGTTTCGCGGCGACCGCAGTCGGGCGAATTGGCTCGCTGTTCGCTGGTGGTGCGCAGCCTGCAACGTTGATTGTCGCCGTAAAAGTGGTGCCCTGGCCGGGCTGCGACGCGACAGTGACTTCGCCGCCCATCAGCGAACACAGCATGCGACTGATGGATAAGCCGAGCCCGGATCCACCATGACTTTGCGCGATCCCGTCGTGGGCTTGCGCGAAGGGGGAAAATATTCTTTCGACTTGTTCGGCGGTCATGCCCGGACCGGTGTCGATGACTGCAAGGGTAAGACGACCATCCTGCCAGTCGCATTTGAGGCTGACCTTTCCGGTCTCGGTGAATTTGATGGCGTTACCCAGCAGGTTGATCAGCACCTGCTTTACCCGCATGGGGTCAAGCAACAGACCGGCGGAAACATCCTCGGCAACCTGCGATTCCAGCGCTAGGTTTTTTGCTTTTGCGCCCGGGATAAGCGTAAGCAAGACGTCGCTCACCACACGGCGAATATCCGCCGGTGCCGGCACAATTTTCATTTGTCCAGCTTCGATGCGCGATTGATCGAGGATATTGTTGACGAGACTGAGCAAATGCTGACTGTTCTTCTCGACAATATCCGCAAACTGCGTGCGGCGATCACTTGCCAGCGCCGGATCGGCGAGAAATTTGTTGTAGCCCATGATGGCGGTGAGCGGCGTGCGCAGTTCATGACTGATGTGCGAGATGAATTGCTCGTTCAGTCGTCGTGCCTCTTGTGCTGCGCGCATACCCAGATCGAGCTGCCGCTTTTCATTGGATAGCGTCACCAGCCGCAGCAGCAGCATCGCCAGATAAACGATCAAGCCAGCGAAGAGCGGATACAGCAGCTCTGCCTGTTGCCCGCGTGAAACAAGTGCGGTCGATGCCGCAGTCACGACCAGCACCATCACAACGCCGGAAAGATTTTCAGCGTACGGTCGATCCTGCAATCGCGGCAGAAATGCCGCGAACGGGATGGCGAAGGCTATCAGAAACAGTAACCCATCCCATGCAGTACTTCGTGGCTGCAGAACGCTGCCTTGCGCCAGCATCTGGTGTATCAGTGCAGCACAGATTAATCCCGGCAGTTTTCCCAGTGGCGTCTCGATGGAATCATTCAGAGTTTCTGCGGAGCTGCCGACAAAAATGGTTCTGCCACGGACTGCACTGGCAACTGCTCCATCGCTATCCTTGCCCAGCGCGGCCAGCACTAGCTGGTAAAGCGAAATTCGGGGCATGAGGTAAGATGACTCCGGAAATCTCAACTCGACTTCGCCGGCGGAATTGAGTGGCCAGCGCCACGCGCCAAGCGTGAGTGACTGCTCATCGCCGGAAAGCGCGGCGTTCGGGTTTGCTGCCATCAATGCAGCCAATTGCAGGCTGGGAAGTCGCATGCCATACACGTCATGCGTGATTGGTACACGTCGCACAATACCGCCGGGATCGGGCGTGACCGTGTTAATCCCCAGGCGCACACCGCGCGCCTCGCTCAGCGCCGCTACCGGCAGCGTGATATCCGGCCTCACTTGCGCCGGAACGCCCTCCATGCGTGGCAAGGCACTCTTGCTGACCAGCGCAACGTGCGCCGCATCGCGTTGCAAGGATTGGGCCAACTCCGAGGCAATCAGAACCGCATTGCCGGTCGCTGTAAGTGACGCCGCAAACTGATCGTCGCCGCTGCGAGGCTCGGAGAACAAAATGTCGTAGGCAACGACTTTCGCGCCCGCAATGCGGAGGTATTCATTGACCAGCGCGAAAACGTCGCGGTTATACGGCCATGGCCCCAATTGGCTCATGAGGCCGGCAATGGTGGCCTCGTCGGCATCGACGACGAGCACATCAGAATAGTCGATTGGACGTGCCGTCGCCGACACCTGCACATCCTGGAGTGCGAGACTGGCACGCTGCAATATCGGCACCTGATAAGCCAGTACCGTCAGCGTTAGCGCCAATGCCGCAATGCCGAGCCCCTTGAGCAGAAATTGCTGTGTGCCCGTCCCGGTCATGCCGCTATTTTTTTATGGCGCGTTGCACCGCGTCCTGCAGTCGCAATGCGTCGATGTTGTCGCGACGTGCGCGCAGTTCCGTGGCGAGATACTTCTGCGCACGCGGCAGATCGCCGCGTTCGAATGCGGCCTTGGCACCTGTCATTGCGGCATAGACATGATCCGGACGTCGGATCAGGATGTCATCGAGCCGCTGGAATGCATTTTCCAACTGGTTTTCCGCAATTTCCACCTCTGCAAGCCCCCAATTTGCGTCCAGGTCTTGCGTCGAAGCTGAGAGCACGGTTTCGTAGTCCTTGCGTGC
>JANMZU010000505.1:0-3088 GCA_031383585.1 Betaproteobacteria bacterium | reverse complement strand
GCTCGACGACCGGACGATCATCATCAGCCATGCCAACTGGTCAACCATCGACGGAGTGCGCGGACATATCGAGGAAGACGTCCGCGCAGTTGATATGTCCGAAGACAATGACTGGAGCCGGGTGCGCGTCTGGTACACGCCGAACGAGGCGCTGGGCAGCACCGAGTGGCCAGTGCATGGCTTCATCTACCCTAAGCAGAAACGCGGCGATGGCGAAGCGCGCAAGGCGGTGGCGATGTTGCTGAAAGACCGCGTGATGCCGGGGATGCCCACAGCGGCACCGGTGCGGATGGCGGCGGCGCGCCAACCAGCAGTCAAAGCCGGATTTGGCCTGTCGGACGATTTGCTCAAGGACATCGACCGGAATGCAGTGAAGGAAACGCGGCTCGCGGCGAATCAATCGAAGCCCAACCCCATCGACGCTATCATGGTGAAGCTTGATCGCGAGCTGAGCGCAAAACCGCCGAAGAAGCGCTCGTAGCTTCACAAACTTCATAGGGTATGCGAAAATAGTGTGAAGTTAAGCGATGGGTTTGGTGGCGTGAAATTTGGGGGGGGGAAGTTCACGCTGAGAAAGAGCCAGCGGCTAGAGTCTCAAATCAAATCCTACATTGCAAGCTTTGGATGCAAAGAGTTTGGCGCTTGCCTGCGGCAAGCAAGACGCAAAGACACAAAGAGATAACGCTATTCATTCCAGCACGGCGCGTGAGACGCAACCACTTAGCGCCTTCGCTTCTTGCTTGCCAACGGCGAGCGCCTAAAATTCAGACCCGTGCCGCATAAATGGCAGGACGATATCGCGGTTCCGGAACAGGCACGTCTTGTTCTCGCGCAGTTTCAAGCCAAAGTTCCATTGCCACACAAATCTCGGAAATCGCATCCTCCCGTATCGCACCATGCGCCGAACAAGGCTTCAAGTCTGGCACGTCTGCAATCCAAATATCGTCCTCGTCTGACCAGAAGAGATTTATGTGATAGTGGGGCGTCATCACGCTGCGCGCTTTTGCACAGTCAGTTCAAGGCCCAGCGCGCTAAGCACTGACGTTAGTGTTTCGAGCGTGGGATTACCATTTTCCGAAAGCGCGGTGTATAGCGCCTGACGGCCAAGACCTGTTTTTTTGGCGATTTCAGTCATGCCAGTTGACCGGGCAACAACACCTAATGCGCGAGCGATATGCACTGGGTCATTCCCTTCCATCGCCGCTTCAAGGAAATAAAGGATATCCTCTTCGGATTGCAGATAATTTGCCGGATCAAAGGGACGAAGTTCCACTGCCACGATCTATCTCTCCTTTGAGCCGTTTTGCAAAAGCAATGTCGCGATTCTGTGTCCGCTTGTCACCGCCACAGAGAAGAATGACAACCTCGTTTCCGCGCTGCCAGAAATAGACGCGATAGCCGGGGCCGTAATCAACGCGCATTTCGGACATGCCGCTTGCACTTTTTACGTCTCCAAAATTACCATCTGCCGCACGAAGTAGGCGGTCGTTGATTTTTGCCTTAGCTTTACCGTCACGGAGAGAAACGAAAAATTTCTCAAACTCGGATGTTTGCACTAGCAGAAATTTTTGTCCCTTATAAAGGACATTCTGGGATGTGTCAAGTTTATTGCCCACTACCGCCGCCTTTTCAAATCGTTATGATTATGTGGCCTATCGAATTCTGAAAGTTGAAAAAGGACAATTCGTTCAATCGCTGATCACGCTCTTTTCGGCCGACCTCGCTTGGTAATTTGAGAAACTGTAAGTGGAGGGTGGGAAATATACCCACCCATGAGCCATCCCATGAATGGCGCGTTCGAATCAGCGAAGCCATTCTGTTTTGCAATAGCGCGAAACTCCTTCAGCCGATCTTTGAGAGTGCGATCCGACATATGCAATTTCAGCTTCACGCGCACCTGTTCGTAAGAATCTGCGACACTAAGACCGGACAGGTGCAACTCATAGAACGCCATGCCTATTCTGTTTGTCATCTTTTCCCGTTCATACTTTCGAACCCATTTGCCTCCGTCGGCCATTGCGGAATGCGCTCGACGATTAATCTTCAAATGCCATGACGAGTTCGACTTATCGAGAGCATGGCCGACGAGCCAACGCACGTCACGGTTATCGAATACTCGACGTAATGATCGCAACACGCGAAATGTGGATTTGGTATACCCATTCAAGTAATCAGCGACCTCATCGAAGGCGGTCATCGTAGGCGTCGAACCGATATTCATGCGCTTCGCAAATCGATCTTGCATCTGCATTAACTCGACCTGCCTTTTGATGGCCTTCAAGTCGTCAGTCATCCGAACTACCGACCAAACTTCCGCTGCGTTTTCCCGTACCTCATCTTCCGCGTCCCGGGCTTGCCTTCGGTTGCTCTCCCCTTGGGTGCAGCGACATGCTGTTCGTGTGGCAAGCCCAGTTCGGTTGCTTCAAGCGATCTGATTTCGTCACGCAAGCGTCCAGCGGTTTCGAATTCCAGATCGGCGGCCGCGGCGCGCATTTTCTTTTCTAGGTCTTCGATATAGCCGCGCAGATTATGGCCGACGAGGTTGTTCGCGCCGTCTGCATCGATATCGATCAACACACCGTCGCGGCTCGCGGTGTCAGCGACGATATTGTGGATGTCGCGTATGATGGTCGCAGGCGTGATGCCATGTTCGATATTATATTCGTGCTGCTTTTCGCGGCGCCTGTCGGTCTCGCGGATCGCCCGCTCCATGCTGCCGGTCATGCGGTCGGCGTAGAGGATGACACGGCCGTCGACATTACGCGCGGCGCGGCCGATGGTCTGGATAAGGCTGGTTTCGCTGCGCAGGAAACCTTCCTTGTCGGCGTCGAGTATTGCCACCAACCCGCATTCAGGAATATCGAGGCCCTCGCGTAGCAGGTTGATACCCACTAGCACATCGTAAACCCCGCGCCGTAAATCGCGGATCAGTTCGATGCGTTCGAGCGTCTCGACGTCCGAATGCATATAGCGCACGCGCAAGCCTGCTTCGTGCATGAATTCGGTAAGGTCCTCGGCCATCCGCTTGGTCAGCGTGGTAACCAATGTGCGAAAGCCGATCGCGGCGGTTTTGCGGCATTCCTCGATG
>JANMZU010000478.1:0-3971 GCA_031383585.1 Betaproteobacteria bacterium | reverse complement strand
GGCCGTCGCAGACGGCGGGGGTGCGTTCACAAAGGGTTCGGAATTAAGGTTGTGGCTGAGAAGCGGTGCCGTTGAGGCGCTGGGACAGAATCCTGATTGGCCCAGCTCTGAAACCCATCTTCTTTGGAAGCAATTCGTACGGGCTTTCGATGTCCCGACAAACCGCGTCTGGGGTCGACATTTAGCAAGTGTTGAAGTTACGTGGCGAGCAGATAAGGTCCCGGCTGCCGGAACAGTTGTCCGTTTTAGTTTGCTGCCGGGACGCGAAAGCGCTGTTTTTGGCGCCGACTTCGAACATCTTGGCGATCTTACTGCCCCGTTGCGACCGGATCGCGTCGGACTACTTTTAGCGAGCGCGGGTGTCGAACCTGGGACTTTGAATATTATCTACTTAGGTCCAAGCTAGGTGACGAAGTTGTCGAAACAGAATAGCAGCCACTTTAGCAGAGGACATGGCTTCAGGCGGCGAGTACTCAATAAACTGCAAGTCTCTCACCCCATACTCAAAGGTCATTGGCAAATGGCATTTCATAGTGCGCGTAGATACTTTGCGCTCTTTGCGTGTTTGCTACACTTATCCACAGTTGCCGATTCAAAAGGCGACGATCGGGCCTAGGTCAATATTCAATCGGCAGGAGGGTCAATATTCAATCGGCGCCGACAAACGTGCAAGCATGAAGCGTGTTGAATTCAATGCTGCCTTCCCTAGATTCTCTGTTGAGAAAATTACCTCAATCGTCTCTCTTTCATGGTGACGTCATCATGTTCCGGCGCACACGGCCGCAGAGGGCACCTCGGCGCACTTTAGACTACGCTTTGTGTCGCAGACGGCGTCTCGTCAGTTCCTAACTACGCGAAGAGATCGGCAATCGGGATTTTTAGCGCCTTAGCGAGTTTTTCAATTGCGTCGATACTGATATTTCGTCGGCAATTCTCGACAGAGGAAATGTAAGTCGGATGTAAATCAGCAAGCTCGCCGAGCCGCTCTTGGGTCATTTTTCGCTCTTCGCGAAACTGAAATAAGTTTTTTGCGAGCACAGCTCGGGCTCGCGCTGTTTTCTTGTTGGTCACCATGCTCAAAGCATGGAACGTCAGGCGAAATCACTCCATAGACGATGAGTCAAGTTTTGAATACAATGAAATGACAAAATCTTGGCGTGGAATGCAATAGCTATGTTTTCAACCGAAAAAAGATTCGAAGTTGCGGGCTTTCTGGAGGACGATACTTTGGGGACCAAGTACTGGACGGCGATTCAATGTCGCTTCAACCGACCGTGCTTCCTTTTGGAGGTAAAAGGCGGCGTAGCAAACGCAAATGAACAAAAGTGCTACTTACTTCCGAGCTCCGAAGAATTGAATATTTTCTTGCGCGCAATGCCCTCCGAGACATCGGTTGTCAATCTACATCTCATTAGCCCACCTGCGGTGAACGAAAGCGAGACTTGGCAGATGCATTCGCTCTCGAAGGCGGTGCTTTTGCTTAGTACCGATAGCTGCGCCAAATTTGAGTTCTTTCAGCCTAGCAATGGAGAAGCAGCTATGGGTTATCCCGACGAATTTCCCGAACAGCCAGCCTTTTGGCAAACGATCTATCGGCGTCAAAAGTGAAAACTGCTGGCTCTTGAGGTCAATCATTTGTGGCAGGAAGAGTTCAAAGAAGCGGACTTCGAATTTGGGACCGCACTCTTGATTGAACAAACTAGTTCGTCGTCTCGAAAGGCCATCTATGACTGGTCGCCCGATTTGGTATTCATCTTGGTCGGCACAGCCCATGATATTCATCCAGTACTGACAATCCAACTGGTGAGAATTGGCCCCTCCCAGACAAATACTCGCAAGGCAAAGTACTCCAACAAGTATTCATGAACAGTGCACAACGCGGAAAAGCGCCTTTATGCAGAGGCAACCAATATAATGTACGTAAAGAAGAACAAAATAATTCCACATAACATGGGGCTGCATTTACTGCTTTGCGCGACCAACACATTCGTATCTTGGCCTATCGCCTGGCCTTGACTTTGAAACGCGCATTTTCGCTAAAGTAAACGCCCCTGAACTACTACGAAAGGAGCTCTCAAGCCGTAGCTATGTGCCAGATGTCATCAGCATGGGGGTCATTACCGATGCTTTTCAGCCTTGTGAGCGCGAATACAAATTAACCCGTCAATGTCTTGAAATAATGTCCTCATTTCATCAACCAGTTGGGCTGATTACCAAATCGGCCCTGGTCGAACGGGACATCGATATCCTTCAGCATCTGGCGGCGCGGAAACTGGTTCACGTATCAATTTCTGTAACGACTTTGGATCATCATATTTCGCGATACTTGGAACCGCGCGCATCAGCACCCGCCAGACGAATGCTAACGATTAAACGCCTGGCGGAGGCAGGTATTCCGGTCAGCATCAATGTGGCACCTGTCATTCCGTTTCTGACCGACCATGAACTTGAAAATTTGCTTGAAGCCGGTCGCACAATGGGTGCAACCAACGCCGGATATATCCTGCTGCGCTTACCATGGGAACTCAAAGAAGTTTTCCGCGATTGGCTGCAGAATTACTTTCCGCTCAAGGCTGCCCATGTCATGTCACGCGTTCAAGAAATGCGCGGGGGACGAGACAACGATCCCGATTTTGGCTCGCGGTTGAGAGGCGAGGGCATATTTGCAGACTTGCTCGCGCAGCGCTTTGCAAAGGCCTGTAAGCGACTTGATTTGAATAGCACCGGTAGGCGCCAATTGCAGCAGCTTGATTGCTCGCAATTCAAGGTGCCCGGAATTGCGGTGCAAGGAACACTATTCGGATAATTCGCATTCCAGCGAGTTGGACCAGCCTAAGGAATGGCACAGAGTCGTTGATGGTGACGTTCACTTGCGTCGCGATTTGTTGATGTCCGCGTGATTGTTACAACGAGATTTCTTCTGAGGAATAGAATGAGTCATCTCATTCAACGCAATTGCCTGAGGAGAAATAGCATGAACGACCGTACGGTGTATCAATCGATTTCACGCAAGCATCTGGTTACGACGGCGCCCGAGGCGACTGTTTTTCAAGCCGCATGCGTCATGACACGCTCGCAAAGTGGCAGCGTGCTGATCCTGGATGAGGAAGGTGGTCCAATTGGCATTTTTACCGAGCGTGATCTGTTGACGAAGGTCGTCGCCAAATCGCTTGATCCAGCAAGCACGCTGGTATCGGCCGTCATGACAAGAAATCCACTCACGGTGCAGCCAGAAATGAGCGTTTGCGACGCCGTGCTGCTGATGAAAGAGCGGCGTTTCCGTCATTTGCCCATCGTTGCACCCGGCGGCAAAGTGGTCGGCATGTTTTCGTTTCGCGACGCGACGCGTCGCCTCGTGAAGTAATCGATGCGGATGATATGGCCGAGCACATGGACGAAGTGACGGATGTGTTGGCCTAATCTGAATTGAGCGTCGTCATGCTTGCGGCAATGTTGCTTTTCACAGTTAACTTTAGTTGTTAAAAAAATTACATAAATAATTGAATTCAAATAATTTTATCATTACATTATTGGCGTATAATTTATAGAAAGTACACTTTCGGCGCGATGTAAGGCGTTATGTAAAACGCCGTTTGTCGTCGCTGCATAGGCATTTTCGGCCGGCAAAAATGGCGTAAGTACCATTATCAAGATGCAAACATTGCGGGCAAACGTCGCTGCGATGCTCTCCCAAACTTTCTGAGACAAATTGCCCTTGCTGCGCTCTGCGTGAAGTAGCGCGAGGATGTATTCGGGCGGCTCGTTAAGGACTTCCGCGACGATCAGGCCATTCTCGTCTCCAAAGCCGGACTTGGCTGCTCGGACTGCGCTTATAAATGACTTCGTGAACCCTAAGTGTTTGGCAAGGGCGTAGTCAGATTGAACGCCGATGCGAATTTTCATAGCGTCCAACATTTGAAGGCTGGTTTTCATTTTGCGACTCCTCGCGAGGTGGGCTTACTCAACGAGTA
>JANMZU010000491.1:0-4196 GCA_031383585.1 Betaproteobacteria bacterium | reverse complement strand
AGCCGGACGACCTGTATCCAAACGGCCTGCAGCGCTCCCGCTTTCTGCCAGCAATTGCGTTGCTCAATGCAGAGCTGGAGGTGATTGAGATCGGCGGCAATCGCGATCATCGCCGACGCATCCTGGAGTCAATCCCGGTCTATCACTCGCCGCTATCGCCGTCGGCCGAGCAATCGCTGGCGCGCGCATTCGAAGCCATGTCCAAGGCCACCTATACTTCCGTTGGCAGCATCAAGGTCGGATCGCGGGATATTTCGTTTCTGCGTCGCGCCAAAGGTGTTATCTGGTTTGATTTTAACGAGCTCTGTGTAAAACCGAGATCGCAGGTCGACTACCTGGACATTGCAGGTCGTTACCACACGGTGCTGATCTCCGGTGTCCCGCAGTTGCATGCGAAGGAACGCACAGACGTGGTGCGCCGGTTTACCTGGTTGGTTGATGTACTGTATGACCAACGCGTGAAGCTGATAATTTCGGCCGAGGTAGGGCCCGAGCTATTGGTCGTGGATGAACGCGGTCATAATGCTTCAGCGGGCAGTACCCGGGCAGCGAGCGGGAGCGATGCGACGTTGATGGTCTCCGCTGAGTTCGCACGCACGGCATCGCGATTGCGCGAAATGCAATCGAGAGATTACTTCTCGCGCAAACATGCATCCGCAGAAAATCCGCAGCTGCTGCAAGGAGGGTGATATGACAAAATGGAAATCGATGCTGGCCTCAGTCGCGTTTGCGGTTCTTGCAATGGCATCCTCGACCCAGGCACTCGCCAACAACTACCAGGATTTGTGGTGGAACCCAAATGAATCCGGCTGGGGCATTAACATTTCCCAGCAGGGTGATGTCATGTTCGCGACCTGGTTTATTTATGGCACTGGCAATCAGGCGACGTGGATTTTTCTGTCGCGTGCAGATCGTTCTGGCGCCGCCGGCAATACCTTTTCCGGTGATATTTTTCAGGCAACCGGTACACCATTCGCGGTCGTGCCATTTGTGCCATTGCAAGGATCAAATCTGACCAGGGTAGGCACGGCGTCGCTGGTGTTTTCAGATTCCCGCACCGGCACGCTGACTTATACGGTCAATGGCGCGCAAGTCGTCAAACAAATTACCCGCCAGGTGATCGGCTTCTACAACCTCACGGGCAGCTACTTCGGTGGCCTGAAGCGTGAAGGCAGCGGCTGTGTCTCGGCAGCACTCAACGGTAGCTCACTCAATCAGGCAACCTATAGCGTCAACCACAACGTCGCCACCGGTTCGCTGACCATCACCGAAATCGGCGGCACGCTGTGTAATTTTTCAGGCACCACGACTGTGTTTGGGTCGCTCATTGAGGGCAGTGGAAACTTCACCTGCGCTGCCGAAAACATTACCGGCACCTGGGCAATGCGCGAAGGCAGGCCGGGGCCCAATGCATTTTCCGCCCTCATGACGCTGCGGCCGAGCGGCGATTCTTGCACCCTGAACGCCACTATCGGCGGCCTCAAACCCTGACCGAGAGCGGATGTATGACAACTTTCAACGCAATACTCTTAGCTAAGCCAGATACAGGCTTCAGCGCATCGCTATCGGCCATCGCAGAGGCGAGTCTGCCCGCAGATGGCGACGTTACGGTCGCGATTGAATATTCGACGATCAATTACAAGGATGGCCTCGCCATCTGCAACAAATCGCCGGTCGTTCGTAAATGGCCGATGGTCGCCGGTATCGACGGCGCAGGCACCGTCGAATCCAGCACTCATCCGCAATGGCGAGTGGGTGACAAAGTCATTCTGAACGGACATGGCGTCGGCGAAACACATTGGGGCTGCCTCGCTCAGAAAGCGAAGCTCAAGGGCGATTGGCTGGTCAGGCTGCCAACCGAATTCACCACCAGGCAGGCAATGGCCATCGGCACTGCAGGCTACACCGCCATGCTTGCGGTGCTTGCATTGGCCCGGCATGGCGTAACGCCCGACCAAGGCGAAATCCTCGTGACCGGCGCCTCGGGTGGCGTTGGTAGCGTTGCGATTGCCCTGCTGGCGAGCCGTGGATACAAAGTGGTGGGGTCGACTGGGCGGCTCAATGAGGCGCCGTATTTGCTGTCACTGGGAGCCACGTCGGTGATGGATCGTAACGAGCTATCAGAGGCGGGCAAGCCGCTGCAACGTGAGCGCTGGGCCGGTGTGGTCGATTCGGTTGGTTCGCACACGCTGGCCAACGCGATTGCGCAGAGCAAATACAACGCGACGGTGGCAGCCTGCGGCCTGGCGCAGGGCATGGATCTGCCGACCAGCGTAGCGCCGTTCATTCTGCGTGGTGTTACGCTGGCTGGAATCGACAGCGTTTACGCATCCCAGGCGCGCCGACTCGAAGCATGGCGGCATCTTGCCGCAGAACTGGACCCGACAAAGCTGGATCAGATTACCAGCGAGATCAAGCTCTCCGAGGTAATCGAGCGGGCCCCCGCGATTTTGGCGGGACAGGTACGTGGTCGGCTAGTGGTCGATGTTAACCAGTGAAATCTGGGCACTAGGATTGACCACGGCAGGTGCAGAACGTGTCGAAGCACAATACAATGACCTTAGCACCAACCCTCACCAATTTTTTCAACTTACAAAATTGTTTCAGGATTAGCCATGACTGCTGCACCCATCCAAGACGATCCAAGCGATCTCGATTTCACCAAACTTTTCAGTAGTGACACCAAAGTCGCTGAGCCGACTCCCAGCGCAGCGCAGCAAAAGGAGCTCTCGGAAGAGGCAGTCATCGGCGAATCCAAGCTCGCCAGCAACGGCTATTTTGTGCGCATCAATGATTCGGCACCCAGCCGCACACCGAAACGAAAGCCGCCAGCCGTGCTGGTGGTTGAAGACGACGAAGTGACCTCCACCTTGTTGGAAAGAATTCTGGTGGCCAATGGCTACATGGTGCGCAAGGCGGCCAACCGCGCCGAAATTCTGGTCGGGCTGAAGGATTTTCCGGATCTCATCATTCTTGATGTGCTGATGCCGGACGCGAACGGCTTTGATATCCTCAATCGTATTCGCCAGCACGCGGTTCTGAAAGACCTGCCCGTCATGATGCTGACCAGTCTGGGTTCGCTGGATGACATTCTCAAAGGGCTCAAGCTCGGTGCGAATGGCTACCTTACCAAGCCCGCAAAATCAAAGTCGCTTCTCGACGCGATCAGGAAAGTGCTGGGCGAGTAATTTTTTACGCTGCCTCAACGCGCGCTGACGTGTCGGCAGGTTCGAGTGTCGAGTGCAATGGCGGAGGGCCTGATGGGCGCATACAAACAGTTTTACGATAGATCAATCGATCAACCTGACGAATTCTGGACCGAGCAGGCGACGCGCATCGATTGGTCGGCGCCGTTCAGCAAGGTATGCGACTTTTCTAATCCACCTTTCGCCAAATGGTTTGTCGGCGGCGAAACCAACCTCTGCTACAACGCCATCGACCGCCACCTGGCTACGCGAGCCGACCAAAACGCGCTGGTGTGGATTTCCTCAGAAGTCGAACAGACACGAACATTCACCTACCGCGAGATGTTCGATGAGGTAAATCGTTTCGCAGCAGTGCTAAAGACACTTGGCGTCGGCAAGGGCGACCGGGTGCTGATCTACATGCCGATGATTCCGGAAGCCGTATTTGCCATGCTGGCCACGGTCCGTATCGGCGCGATTCACTCAGTGGTGTTCGGTGGTTTTGCTGCCGCTTCGCTGGCCGCGCGGATTGATGATGCACAGCCAAAAGTCATGATCACGGCCGACGCAGGATCGCGCGTCGGCAAAATTATTCCCCTCAAGCCACTGACCGACGAATCGATCAAGCTCGCAGCACATCCACCGAAGTACGTTGTGATCGTTAATCGTGGACTCGACAAAGAGATGCATACGATTCCCGGTCGCGACATGGAATATAGCGTGCTGCGAAACAAACATCTCGACAGTATTGTGCCGTGCGAATGGGTTGAATCGTCGCATCCGAGCTACATCCTCTATACCAGCGGCACGACAGGGAAACCCAAAGGCGTGCAACGCGACACCGGCGGTTACGCCGTAGCGTTGGCGGCATCAATGCCCAACGTATTTGATACTAAACCAGGCGAGGTCTATTTTTGTACCTCGGACATCGGCTGGGTCGTCGGGCACTCGTACATCATTTACGGTCCGCTCATCAACGGCAGCACCACCATCATGTACGACGGCGTGCCG
>JANMZU010000464.1:0-1739 GCA_031383585.1 Betaproteobacteria bacterium | reverse complement strand
GGCACGGCGAACACCTTCGTTGACCATTTCCTGCACCGACAGCGTCGCCTCCCAGCGCACGTTCATGCCGACTTTGAGGAATACCAATGCGATTCCGGTGTCCTGACAAATCGGGCGATGACCCTCCGCGGACATCCGGCTATTCGTCAAAATTTGCGCGATGGCATCGCGCGCGGCGGGTGATTCCTCGCGCTCATAGGCCTCGCCCAAAGCTTGGATGTAGTCGAGCGGATGGTAGTAGCTGATGAATTGAAACGCATCGGCAATCGACTGGACGAAATCTTCTTGGCGGATAGTGGTCATGGTCTGCTCGGAAAAAAATGACGCGCCTAGTGCTTCGCGGCGGAACTAATCGCCAAGCTCTGAAGCATTAGTTTGTCGGTATAGGCAATCGCAATCGCGGAAAGCAGGAATGCAAAATGGATGGCGATTTGAGCAATGATTACTCGGTCCTCCAATTGTCCCGCGTTGATGAACGTTCGCAAAAGATGGATTGAAGAGATGCTGATCAAGGCGATTGCCAACTTGACCTTAAGCACGCCGGCGTTGACATGAGATAACCACTCCGGACTGTCCTCATGATGCTCCAGGTCAATGCGCGAGACGAAAGTTTCGTATCCGCCTATGGTCACCATCAACAATAAATTGGCAATCATGACCACATCGATCAATCCCAACACAATCAGCATGACCTCAACTTCGGTGAGGGTGCCAGTTTTACTAATTAGGCCCGCCAGCTCATGCATGAAGTAGTAGACGTACACGCCCTGAGCAGCGATCAGGCCAAGGTAGAGCGGGGCCTGCAACCAGCGGCTCCAGAAGATGAATCCTTCGAGCTTGTCGATGGCAGTTTTCATGGTTGCCTTTCGTTCATTGGGATAGAGGAATTCTAACTCAGGCCTCTTTTGGCTTGGGATCAGCGGCTGTCCGACGCGGCTTCCTCGGAATCCATAGTCGACTTGCACCTCTAATTTCTTGATAATTCGTAACCGTGACCTGCGTCCGTTTTTTCAGCTAGCGCAGGTTGATTTTTTTCCGGCATCGATCATGTGCCGTTTTGAACTTGAAAGCGCTGCGAAATGACTGCCAAAATTCTTGATGGAAATGCCCTTGCGGCGACGGTTCGTGAGCGACTCGCTATACGCGCTGCGGCCTTGAGCGCTCAAGGCATCACGCCTGCGCTGGCGGTGATTTTGGTGGGTGGCGATCCGGCCTCGGCGGTGTACGTGCGTAACAAGGTTGCCGCCTGCGAAAAGACCGGCGTTCGTTCGCTCAAGTTCGACTATGCAGCCGACACTGCACAAGCTACGGTATTGGCGAAAATCGCCGAGCTCAATGCGGATGAAAGCGTGCATGGCATTTTGGTTCAGCTTCCGCTACCTCGCCATTTCGATGCCGATCTCGTACTTGAAGCGATTTCTCCGACCAAAGATGTTGACGGTTTTCATGCCGAAAATGTCGGCGCGCTGGCGCAAGGCAAACCGCGATTTATTCCGTGCACACCGTATGGCGTGATGGAAATGTTGAAGAGTGAAAATGTGCCGCTCAAAGGCGCAGAAGTGGTGATTGTTGGCCGCAGCAATATCGTCGGCAAACCGATGGCGCTGCTGTTGTTGGCGCAGAGCGCGACGGTGACGATCTGTCATTCGCAAAGCCGCGATCTGGCGTTTCACACTCGTCGTGCGGATATTTTGGTGGCTGCTGTGGGTCGCGCCAAGATGATTACCGGCGACATGATC
>JANMZU010000382.1:0-3153 GCA_031383585.1 Betaproteobacteria bacterium | reverse complement strand
GCCTTGTTTGTCGTTGGTGCCGTGGGGCGCGCCTTCGATCACCGCGGGCATGGCGTCCTGGCCGAAGCCGGCGCCGTCGCCGACGTCGTACGACACGACGCGCTGTGCGGTGTCGGGGCGCGTGCTGTTTTTGTGCTGGTATCGCACTAAGCGGTGGCTAGCACCGAGGTCTTTTCCCTCTCCCAGCGCAGAAGGGCAGGGATGTGGGCAAACACTGACCGCTACTGCCAAGGCAAACCCCAGAAACGCCCGCGCATTTTGAATTTATTTCCTGTCAGCGTTAGCGCCGCCGTTTCGGCATATCCATCATGGCCTGCTCAAAAATGGCATCTAACGATTCGTCGTCCCTCATCATCTGCCGTTGCTCCTTTAGCCAAACCTTCAACGCGGCATCGTTGCCCTTTAACTTAATCAAGTCGCGCCGCATGAATTTATTGTGTTCCTTTTCGGCAGTTATGGAGGCGTTGACCGCCTTTTGCACCGCGGCTGCACTCACGGCGGCGTGGAACGGCACATCGAACTCGTCGCGCACGATCAACTCGAGTTGGTCGCGCTCAAAAAGCAATTCCGAAAACTGTGTCCGCAACGTGTGGTTGATGAGTTGCAATTTTTCATCGGCCAGAGCAGCGGCGCTTAGCGAATCAATTTTGCTGGCTTGCAGTTGTAGTTGTAGCAGCTTGAGGAGATTTTTAGCCTCGTATGCCTTGTTTGCCTCCGACATGAGCGCAGTTTTGCGCACACGCTCGGCCTCATCTGGTTCGCGATCCGGGTGCAGCACGCTGGTGAGCTTGCGATAAATTTCCTTCAGTAGCTTGCCCGCGTCCACCGCCTGCTGGGCAGCCTTTTTCTGCTTGGCAGATTGCTTGCCGCTACGCTTTGAAGCCGCGTGCGCTTCGGCTCTTTGCGCCTGCTCCTGGAGGTGCTCTTCTACCTGCAGGAGCGCTTCTTGAAACAGTTCCTCGTCAGTCCGGGCATCACCATCAATGTTGCCAAAGTCAACGCCGAATTCGCCCTGCACGCCGGTTTCGAAGGCTGCACCGTTCATCGCTGACAACTCGTGCACAGCGAACTCGCTGTGGCGATTAAATACCACGGTCATCTCGTCACCGTAAGGTGTCGCGAACAACTGCTCGGCAAGTTCGCAGACGATTTCCTTCATTGTTTTTCGATTGCTACTGGCCCATCCCTTTTTCAGCAGTTGCGCATCCAGAAGCAGCACCAGCTCACGATTCAGGGCATCGCGCTCCTCCTGCAGGGGGCGCAATTTTTCGTGGAATTGCGGACGATAGGTATCCAACATCGCCGCCATTTCCTTGATACGCAATTCGAGCGTTTCAATGTTTGAGACAAGCTGCTTGAAAGCGCGCTGTGTCGGCGTGAGCTTGACGCCTTGAAGTGCAACTAGCTCCAGCATGCTTGGCGTGGGTTTGGGGTAGTCAGGGAAAAGGTCGAGGGTGTCGTTCATCGTATTGCTGTCCAAAAAAAGAAATGCAGGTCCAGTATTGGCAACCACCCCAGGCCGAAAACACCTTAAGACCCGCGCCAATACTAGAGTTATCCCACTCTCTGCGGTCTAATCCAGCCACCCCTTACTCTTGAAATAAGCAAACGGCACGACCACCGATACCAGCATCAGGCCCAGCGCAAACGGGTAGCCGTAATCCCATGCCAACTCCGGAAACCAGCCTTTGAAATTCATGCCGTAGATGCTGGCAATCAAGGTCGGTGGCAGCAACGCCACCGAGGCTACTGAGAAAATCTTGATGATCTTGTTCTGATTGATGTTGATGAAACCCACCGTGGCGTCCATCAGGAAGTTGATCTTGTCGAAGGCAAATGCGGTGTGTCCGTCCAGTGAATCGATATCGCGCATGATCTGGCGGGCGTCCTCCATCTGGTCGCCTTCGAGCAGCTTTTGTCGCATCAGGAAGGAGACCGCGCGACGCGTATCCATGACGTTACGGCGAATGCGGCCGTTCAAGTCTTCTTCGTTGGCGATGCGGGCGAGCACGTTGGCGGCTTCGACGTCGGTCATTCTCTCGGTGAGCACCGAGGCACTGATTTTTTCCAGCTCAGCGTATACGCTCTCCAGCGCATCTGCGGAATACTCGGCATCAGTCGCGTAAAGATCGAGCAGCACTTCACGCGCATCCTCGATGTAGCCGGGCCGGGTGCGGGCGCGCATGCGTACCAGGCGAAACACCGGGAGGTCTTCGAGATGCAGCGAGAGCAGTGTGTTATTTTTGAGGATAAAGGCGACCGGCACGTTGCGCGAATCGTCTTCGTTGAGTTCCAGCAGGAAATCGGAACGCAAATGCAACTCGCCGCCTTCGCCTTCGAAAAAGCGGGCGCTCGCTTCCAGGTCCTGCATGTTTTCCGGCGATGGCAATTCAAACGCGTATAGCGATTTCACCCACTCGCGCTCAGTCTCGGTCGGCGCGACCATGTCAATCCAGATCGGCTCTGAATTTTTCAGGTCATCCAGGGAGTCGACCTGAAGCTGGTTGAGGCGGCGATTATTGAGTACGAATACGTTAAGCATGGAGAGCTTCCGCGGGGGTTGCCGGATTGTAGTGCAAACGCGAGCCCAAGTTAACCGTAAGTTTGGTTGTCATGGGGCTTTCACGAGCCAATGACGCCACCGTCGTCCTTGGTAATCACGATCGTCGCCGATCGTGGGCGCGCACCGGCCACTCCAGAAGGCCAATTGCTAATCGGGTCGGACTGCCGGTCCTCGGAAAACTCGCCCGGATGCTGGATATTGAGGAACGCAGTTTTTCCGTCTGGCGTGAATGTGAGTCCGGTGATTTCGCACCCGCGCGGACCTGTCAGAAAGCGTCGAAACTGCCCACTGACGCTGTCCACGGCGAGCAATTGATTGTTGCCAAGGTTCGCATAATCGCCGCGACCGGGAACGCCGATATCCGTGCCGACCCAAAGCGTGCCTTCCGGCGCAAAGCGCAGGGTGTCTGGGCAGGCGAACGCGTCGCCGTTGATATTTCCGCGTTGTTTTGGATCGGCGTGCGCGGGGTCGCCAGCGAGGACGAACAAATCCCAGTTGAATGTCGCCGCCGCAGCATTGCCGCCAGCTTCGCGCCAGCGCATGATATGTCCAAACACATTTTTGTCGCGAGGAATAGCCGTATCCTTGCC
>JANMZU010000321.1:0-6633 GCA_031383585.1 Betaproteobacteria bacterium | reverse complement strand
GCAAGAGATCGTGCTGATCATTATGGGCGGCGTGTTTGTCGTGGAGACGCTCTCGGTGATGATCCAGGTTGCCAGTTTCAAGCTCACTGGTAAGCGCGTCTTCCGCATGGCGCCGCTACACCACCACTACGAATTGAAGGGCTGGAAGGAGAACCAGGTCGTCGTGCGCTTCTGGATCATCACGATGATGCTGGTGTTGTTCGGGCTCTCCACATTGAAGTTGAGATAAGGCGATGGCTTTACTTGAAGTCCTAAACCCCAGTATTGGCGAGCGTCACAGGGCAAAAGTGCCCGAAAAGGCCCGCCCACTCTTGTGTTTAAGTTTTTTATTTCGACGACAGTAAATGGCGCACGGAGGTGAACTGGCATGACAAACGCATTCTTGTTCTTGGCGCGGGAGACACCGGGCGATCCGTCGTCGACTACCTGTCGCGAATGGGTGCTCGTGTGCGAGTCGCCGACAGTCGAACCTACCCGCCTGGCGCCGATCAGTTTCGCGCCAGCCACCCTGCCGTCGAGCTCATCACCGGCCCCGGGTTTGGCAACAACGCCCACGCCCTCTTTGGCGACGCCGAACTCATTATTGCTAGCCCGGGCGTGGCCGTTGCTGGGCCCGCGTGTGACCCGGCCATCGCGCGGGCGGTCGCTGAAGGCAAAAATTTCATTGGGGACATCGAGCTCTTTGCGCGGGAACAGATCGAAATAAATGAAGCGACAGGAAAGAAACCTAAAGTGATCGGCATTACTGGCTCGAACGGAAAATCCACCGTCACCGCGATGGCGGGGGAGATGTGTCGCGCGGCGGGATTGAAAACAGTCGTTGCGGGCAACATCGGGTTGCCCGTGCTGGACGCACTTCACCAGACGGTAACTGATGGTCAGCCTGACGTGTACGTGATCGAATTGTCGAGCTTTCAGCTTGAAACCACGCAGTCATTGCACCTAGACAGCGCAGCTATGCTGAACCTTTCGCAGGACCATCTTGACCGCTACCATTCGATGGGTGAATACGCGGCAGCCAAGCAACGAATCTTTATGCACGCGGCCCATCAGGTACTAAACCGTGAAGATGTGGCGAGCATGCAGATGCGCGTCGCGCCGCTGCCGTGCAGCACGTTTGGCATCACCCCTGCACCTGGCGAAGCGGACCTCGGAATCGACGCGGGCTTACTCAGGCAAGGACATGCGCCGCTGATGCCGCTCGCCGACATGCCGCTGGCGGGCATGCACAACGCCGCCAATGCGCTGGCCGCTTTTGCCCTGTGCCGCGCCATCGGCGCAAATGGTGCGAAGTTGGCGGATGGCTTGCGCCAGTTCAAAGGCCTGCCGCATCGTCTGGAGAGCGTCGCAGTCATTGCCGGCGTGACGTTCTACGACGACTCAAAAGGCACCAACGTCGGCTCCACCGTTGCTGCATTGACCGGCATGACAGTGCCAACCATACTCATCGCCGGCGGACTCGGCAAAGAGCAAGACTTCTCGCCGCTGGCCGAGCCCGTGCGAAAGCGCGCGCGCGCCGTGGTGTTGATCGGCAAAGATGCCAGGTTGATCGAATCCGCCATTACGTCTTCGCGAGTTTCCTGCATCCACGCCGCATCCATGCAGGCCGCCGTGGAAAAAGCGTTTTCGGCTGCCTCACCCGGCGATGCCGTGCTGTTGTCGCCAGCGTGCTCCAGCTTTGATATGTTCAAAAATTACAACCATCGCGGTGAAGTGTTCGCCGAATGCGTTCGCACTTTGAAGCAGGTCGTTGAGTCAGGCAGAGGCAGCCATGCTCTATAGCCCCGCCGCGCCGCGCGCAGAACTCGACATGACGTTGTTCTGGAGCGTGGCGTTGCTACTGGCGCTAGGGCTGGTGATGGTCTACTCGTCGTCAATCGCGATGTCTGAAGCCGAGAAATCCACCGGCTATCGCATGCACTACTATCTTATGCGGCATGGCGTTTTTCTGGTGATTGCGTTGGTGGCCGCGAGCGTCGCGTTCCAGATCCCCATTGCCCTGTGGCAGCGGCTCGCGATGCCGCTCTTCATGATTGGCGGATTCCTGCTGGTGCTGGTATTGATTCCCGGCATCGGTCGTGAAGTGAATGGCTCGCGACGCTGGATTTCGCTGGGTTTCACTGGCATGCAGCCTTCCGAGCTGATGAAATTTTTTGTTGTCATATACGCCGCTGATTACACCGTGCGCAAAGCCGCCTTCATGAATGACTTCAAGAAGGGTTTCTTGCCGATGCTGGCGGTGATGGTGTTCACCGGCGCAATGCTGCTGCGGCAACCCGATTTCGGGGCGCTGGTAGTGATCGCCTCGATTGCCATGGCGGTGCTGTTCCTGGGTGGCCTGAATTGGCGTGTGTTTGTCGGTCTGATTGTGCTGCTTGCGGTCGCCTTCGTCGTGCTCATCATCTCCTCGCCATACCGGCTGCAACGCATCATTGGTTTCATGGATCCCTGGGCTGACGCCTATGGCAAGGGCTATCAGTTGTCGCACTCACTGATTGCCTTTGGCCGCGGTGAGTGGCTGGGCGTTGGTCTGGGCGGCAGCGTGGAGAAACTCTTCTACCTGCCAGAAGCGCACACCGATTTTCTACTGGCCGTTATCGCCGAGGAACTTGGCTTTGTCGGCATAACCGTGGTGCTCGCGTTGTTTGTGGTGTTCATCTATCGTGCGTTTGCGGTGGGCCGCGAAGCGATGATGCGTGAAAAGTACTTTGCCTCACTGGTCGCCCAAGGCATCGGCGTGTGGCTATCGGTGCAGACGCTGATCAACATGGGTGTGAACATGGGTGTGTTGCCGACCAAGGGCCTCACATTGCCATTCATGTCTTATGGCGGCACTGGCATCATCATCAATTGTGTGGCGGTCGCAGTGCTGTTGCGCATCGACGCGGAAAATCGCGCCGGCTCCAGCAAGGCCGCCGTCAAGGGCGGGCGTAGCAAATGAAGCGCACGGCACTCATCATGGCAGCGGGAACCGGCGGACATATCTACCCGGGGTTGGCGATAGCGGAAGTGCTGGTCGAGCGCGGCTGGTCAATTGTCTGGCTCGCCACGCCGGCAGGTATGGAGCACAAGCTGGTCGGAACAGCTGGATACCAGATTGAGGTCGTGCAAATGTCCGGCGTGCGCAGCAAGGGTTTGGCGGCATGGCTGCTACTGCCATTGGTGCTGTTGCGCGCGTTCTGGCAATCGTTGCGCATCATCCGCCGCATCAAGCCCGATGTGGTGGTGTCGATGGGCGGCTACATTGCCTTTCCCGGCGGCATGATGGGCGTGCTTTGCGGCAAGCCTCTCGTCGTGCATGAGCCTGGCGCACACGCCGGGCTGACAAACCGGGTACTGGCGCTGATTGCCGATCGAGTGCTGGTCGGCTTTCCAAAGACGTTCGAGCAGATACCGAAGAATGCGCTGGCGAAACTGCTGCCCAAGCCGCGCACGGTCGACTGGCTGGGTACACCGGTGCGTGCAGATATCGCTTCTCTGCCTGCCCCTGCTGCTAGGCTAGCCGGTCGTACTGGACCGGTCCGTCTGTTGATCGTCGGCGGCAGCCTTGGCGCAAAAACACTCAATGACCTCGTCGTCGCATCGCTGGCGACGTTGCCGGTAGCCGAGCGTCCGGAGATTATTCACCAGTCGGGCGAAAAGAATTACGCCGAACTGGTGGCAGCCTATAGCGCTGCGAAAGTCGAGGCATCGGTGCTGCCGTTCATCACCGATATGAGCGAGAAATATGCGTGGTGCGACGTGATGCTTTGCCGCGCTGGTGCCATTACCGTCGCCGAACTTGCGGTCGCGGGTGTCGCAAGCGTGCTGGTGCCGCTGCCGTATTTCGTTGCCGAAGAACAACTGGCAAATGCGCAGTTCCTCGCTGATGCTGGTGCGGGAGTGCTGGTGAAGCAATTGGAAACGACGCCGGAATCTTTGGCGAAACAACTGAAGAATCTGACACGCGAGAAATCGCTGGCGATGGCCACCATTGCGCGATCTCTGGGAAAACCCGATGCGACGGCGCGCTGCGCTGACGTGTGTATGGAGCTGGCGGCATGAAACATAAAGTCAAACATCTCCACTTCATCGCGGATAAAGCCCGCACAGGTCGATGCCCGCGCTCGGGGCGGCAGAATTTGCTTCTCGTAAATTGCCGCCAATGCCAATACGGTGACGAATGAAACATAAGGTCAAACACCTCCACTTCATCGGCATTGGTGGTTCCGGCATGTCCGGCATCGCAGAAGTGCTCATCAATCTTGGCTACTCTGTCGGTGGCTCGGATCTGAGCGAAACCGCCGTGGTGAAACGCTTGCGCTCGCTCGGCGCAAAGATTCTCATCAATCACGCCGCGTCAAACATCGCTGGCGCAGATGTGGTGGTCATTTCCAGTGCAGTGAAAGCAGATAACCCGGAAGTTGTCGCTGCAAAAGCGGCCCGCGTGCCGGTGGTGCCGCGCGCGATGATGCTGGCCGAATTGATGCGCTTCAAGCAGGGTATCGCCATCGCCGGGACGCATGGCAAGACCACGACGACCTCACTGATTTCGCACGTGTTGGGTGAAGCCGGGCTGGACCCGACCTGTGTGATCGGCGGCCGCCTCAATTCGATCGGTTCCAATGCTCGGCTCGGCAGCGGTGAATTTCTGGTGGCCGAAGCTGACGAGTCGGATGCGTCGTTTCTCTACCTGCAGCCAATCATGGCGGTGGTGACGAATATCGACCAGGATCATATGGAAACCTACGAACACGACTTTGCCCGTCTCAAGTCTGCGTTCGTTGAATTTCTTGAGCATCTGCCGTTTTACGGCCTTGCGGTGCTGTGCGCCGACGACGCGAATATTCGCGAGATCATGCCGCGCCTGTCGAAGCCGACGCTGACCTACGGCTTGAGCGAGGACGCCGAACTGCGCGCAGTGAACGTCACGGCTGATAACGGCAAAATGCGGTTCACGGCAATTTCCCGCCGCGATAAAAAAGTCCTCGATATTGAGCTTGCATTGCCGGGCCTGCATAACGTCTGCAATGCGCTTTCCGCGATCGCAATTGCGCGTGAAGTCGGCGTCAGCGACGAACACATTGCGCGCGGCCTTGCCAGCTTTACCGGCGTTGGTCGCCGCTTCCAGCGTTATGGCGAAGTCGCCATTACCACCGGTGGCCACTACACCCTGGTCGACGACTACGGCCACCATCCGGTGGAAATGGAAGCCACGCTTGCAGCTGCGCGAGGCGCCTTCCCTGGACGCCGCGTGGTGCTTGCCTTCCAGCCGCATCGCTACAGCCGCACGCGTGATCTGTTTGAAGATTTTGTAAAAGTGTTGTCGACCGTTGATGAATTGATTTTGGCGGATGTTTATCCCGCCGGCGAAGCGCCAATTATCGCCGCCGATGGTCGAGCGCTGACGCGGGCAGTGCGGGTCGCCGGCAAGGTTGAGCCGCTGTTTGTCAATACGGCCGACGAAATTGCCGCCGCGGTAGAAAGCCGCGTGCGCGATGGCGATGTGGTGATCACCATGGGTGCCGGCTCAGTCGGCGGTGTCGCGCCGCGTTTGGCGGGTGCGGTACTTGGGGGCGGTGAATGAATATGGCTGAGTCCCTCCACTTCCAGCACGCCTTGCGCGGCGAACTCAAACGCAACGAGCCGATGGCGAAGCATGTGTCATGGCGAGCGGGTGGTGCGGCGAAACAGTTTTACAAGCCCGCCGATCTCGCGGATTTGCAGGCATTCCTGCCGGGTCTTGCTGCCGACGAGGAAATACTTTTCGTCGGTCTCGGCAGCAACCTGCTGGTGCGCGATGGCGGCTTCAAGGGCACCGTGGTGCTGACCACGCCGACGCTCGCCGGCCTGGCGCTGGACGCGGCGGATAGCAACGTGGTGCTGGCGGGCGCAGGTGTTGCCTCGCCTCACCTTGCCAAGTTTGCGGCAAAGCATCATCTGGCCGGGGCCGAATGGCTGGCGGGGGTGCCGGGCACGGTGGGAGGCGCACTGGCGATGAACGCGGGTTGCTATGGCACCGAGGCCTGGGATCAGGTAGCGGTTTGCACCACTATTGATCGCGCAGGGCAATTGCATCAGCGCAATAAAGCCGATTTCGAGGTCGGCTATCGGCATGTTGCGGCGGTGTCGGCGCGCGATGAATGGTTCGTGTCCGCGCAGTTTCGTTTCGCGCCGGGTGAGGCCGGCATTTCACAGGCACGCATCAAGGAATTGCTGGCCAAACGCATGGCCTCGCAACCCTTGGACAAGCCCAACGCCGGCTCCACCTTTCGCAATCCGCCGGGCGACCATGCGGCGCGCCTGATCGAAGCCTGCGGGCTGAAAGGTTTAGCCATTGGCGGCGCGCAGGTGTCGGTGAAGCACGCCAATTTCATCATCAATACCGGCAATGCCTCGGCCGCCGACATCGAGGCGCTGATTGCGCATATGCAAAAAACCGTACACGACAGCAGCGGTATCAAACTGGTACGCGAGGTAAAGATTGTGGGAAATAAGCAATGACGATAGATGTCAAAAAACTGGGCAAGGTGGCGGTACTGATGGGCGGCCCCTCGAGCGAGCGGGAAATTTCGCTTCTATCTGGTAATGGTGTGCTGGCGGCGCTGCGTGAAAAGGGTGTCGACGCACATGCCTTTGATCCCGCCGTCAATT
>JANMZU010000456.1:0-8244 GCA_031383585.1 Betaproteobacteria bacterium | reverse complement strand
GCGCCTGATTGGTTTATCGCCAAATTGCCTGCCGAAAAGCTGGACGGTGAATTGTGGCTCGCGCGCGGCGCGTTTGAACGACTCTCAGGTTATGTGCGTAAATCCGTGCCGCTGGACGAAGACTGGCGGCAAATCAAATACATGATCTTTGAACTTCCTGATGGCGCAGGGTCGTTCGTAGATCGCGCCGCGAAAATTCAGGAAATCGTCGCACGCGAAAAATGGCCGCAACTTGTTGCGGTCGAGCAATTCAAAGTCGCAGATCGGGCTGCGCTAAAACGCAAACTCGACCAAGTCGTCCGCCTAGGCGGCGAAGGCTTGATGCTGCACCTCGCGGCAGCCACCTACGTAACGGGCCGCAGTGACGTTTTGCTTAAACTGAAGCCACTGCTTGATACCGAAGCCAGGGTCGTTGAACACATCCCGGGCAAAGGCAAATATCTCGGCCAGATGGGTGCCATCCGTGTGGAGATGCCCGACGGCCGTCAATTCAATGTGGGAACGGGATTCAGCGACGCAGTGCGAAAAAATCCACCTGCAGTAGGCACCACCATCACGTACACCTACCGCGGCTTAACTAACAAGGGCACGCCGCGATTCGCCAGCTTTCTGCGGATACGGGAAGAGTTTTAAGCGCTTATTTCTTTGCCGCCGCCATGCTTTTGCGCGCTTCATCGAGCGCTAAGCATATCTCTTCGGCGGCAAGCATCACTCGCGGTCCCGGGCGCAAAATCCAGTCGGGATTCAGCGCGTAAACTCTGCCCTCCCGATAAGCAGAGAGACCCGCGTAAAGCGCTTTGTCGCGGGCCGCGTCTTTATTGATCGATGCCGGCCGCAAGATAACATCTGCTCCACGCTGCAACAACGTCTCGCGGGACGGCTCAACCACCGTCTGCGACATATCTGCGAAAACATTAACGCCACCACACAGTTTCGCCGTCTCCGAGATGAAATGCGGTCCGTTAATCGTCATCAGCGGCAGTTGCGAAACTTGAAAGAAAAAGCTTACCGGCTTTTTGCCTTCATTCGCCAATCGCAGGATTTCGAGCTTCCTCTCGAAATTGGCAGCAACCCGTTCAGGCTCATCAGTCAGATTGGGCCTGCCCGTCAGTTTGCCAATGGTCCGCAATGCGCGTGCGACATCGGCGGGCGAACGAATGTCAATCACAAACACATTTATGCCCAACGCCTCGAGGCGAACGATATCGGTCGCACGTGTACCTCCCTTCCAGGCGAGCACCAAATCCGGCTTCAACGCCAACAGCGCCTCAAATGAAATACCGGCAGCGTCAACAACCTGTGGTTTCTGCTTCGCAGCATCAGGATAATCGCTGTATGCCGATACCCCCACCAGCTTTTCCCCAGCATTCGCCGCATAGATGAGCTCAGTTAGCGCTGGCGCTAGCGTAACCACGCGCTGTGCTGGATGCGTAATGACTTTGTTGCGCCCGGCGTCGTCAATCATCGGCGTTACTGCCATCACAGCGTTCGCCGAGCTGGCAGTCAGCAAAACTATCAGCGCGAGGAAAATGGCCGTACCCGACCGTCTGCCCAACCGCAAAATCATCACGCTGCCTTGCTCATATCCTTCAGCGCCGCTGCGCGAACAGACAACGCCAGTGCCCGACGCTTCTCGTAGGCTTCGCGTGCAATTCTTACGTCCTCCAGAAAATATGGCAGCTCTTTGAGCGTAATTGCCTGTGCAGCATCTACCAGCGCCTTGTTGGGGTTCGGATGCATATCCACAAGCAACATGTTCGCGCCTGCGATCACACCTTGGGCAGCGACATGAAACACATCGAGTATCCCGTCGGGCGACGCCGCGCGTATGCCTACCGAGTGCGAGGGATCAACGCAGACTGGCATGCGCGTCAATCGGTGCACCACCGGGACATGCCCGAAATCGACGAGGTTGCGATGCGGATCGCCGAAATTGGTTTTCATTCCGCGCAGACCGAAGACAATCCTGGTGTTCCCCTCGGAGGCGCAATACTCGGCAGCCATAAGCGATTCATCAAGCGTAATCCCGAATCCGCGCTTCAACAGAATCGGCAGCTCGCGCTGGCGCCCTACAGCCTTCAGCAATTCGAAATTCTGTGTGTTGCGGGTACCGATCTGCAACATCACGCCGGTAGCCTGTCCTGTCTGCGCGAGGGCGGCATTGATCTCGTCAACGTGGGCTTCGCTGGTGACCTCCATCGAAATCACCTTGATGCCGTATTTGCCCGCAAGCTCAAATACCCACGGCAAGCACTCTTTCCCCATTCCCTGGAACGAATATGGACTGGTACGCGGCTTGTAGGCGCCCATGCGCGCGCACACTTGTCCGTGCTCACGCAAACACGCAAACGTCTGCTCAACGAATTCGCGCGTGTCAACCGCGTTCAAGCCGGCGAACGTGTGCAGATTGTCCTGCGAAAATGTCACCCCGTTATAGCTGAAACTGGTGTCGTGCTCATCAGCCTGATGGCGTCCCAGAATGCGAAGTTCGGTTGCCATGGTTATTCCTGCGTGATCGTCTTGAGGCGACGATTCCGCACTGCGCGTGCCAACTGGTTGAGCAACGTCTCCGTATCCGCCCAATTGATGCAGGCGTCGGTCACTGAAACCCCGTAGTCAAGCGCCTTACCGGGTGTGATGTCCTGGCGGCCGGCATTGAGATGGCTTTCGACCATCACGCCGACGATGCGCGCATCGCCGCCTTCGAGCTGTGCGGCCACGTCGGTCGAGACGTCCATCTGCTTCTGGTACTGCTTGCTGGAGTTGGCGTGCGAAAAATCGATCATTACGCGCTGCGCCAGTCCCGCCTTTGCCAGCTCTTCACACGCCGTGTTGACGCTGGCCGCGTCAAAATTCGGGGCCTTGCCACCACGTAAAATAATGTGACAATCCTCGTTGCCCGCCGTCGAGAAAATGGCCGAGTGACCACCCTTGGTCACGGACAGGAAATGGTGCGGCGCTGATGACGCCTTGATCGCATCTACTGCGATACGGATATTGCCGTCGGTACCGTTCTTGAAACCGACCGGGCAAGACAGCCCGGACGCGAGCTGTCGGTGCGACTGCGACTCCGTGGTACGGGCGCCAATGGCGCCCCAGGCAATCAGGTCAGCGAAATACTGCGGCGAAATCAGATCCAGATATTCAGTGGCCGCGGCCAGACCCAAGGAGTTGATGTCGAGTAGCAGCTTTCTCGCCAGCCGCAAGCCCTTGTTGATATCGTGCGTCTCATTCATGTCTGGGTCGTTGATAAACCCCTTCCAGCCTACGGTCGTACGGGGCTTTTCAAAATAGACGCGCATCACGATGGTCAGATCCTGCTCAAGCTTCAGCCTGAGTGCCTGGAGGCGCGTGGCATATTCCATCGCCGCATCGTAGTCGTGGATGGAGCAAGGCCCGACGATGACTAGGAGGCGATCATCTCCACGATGCATGATGCGGTGAATTTCTTCACGCGCCCGATAAACCGTTGAAGATGCCTGATCCGTAACAGGAAACTCGCGCATAAGATGCGAGGGCGGTGTTAGCTCTTTGACGCCGCGAATGCGGACGTCGTCAGTGTTGTAGACCATGTCGCGCTCCGATTGGACAATTTGCAGCTTGGGGCTTAGGCCCGATGATTTTTGGTGTGATGTCGTCATGTTAGTTCCAGTCTTGCAAGCCGCCTTTTTTGACTGGCAAAAAAAACGCCAGCTTTTAGGGCTGGCGGTCTTTAGAGGTCTTGGTGCACTTAAAACTTGCGCACTAGGCTTTCTCCGCCAAAGGCATCGAAAAAGAGAAGTACCAGAAATAAAATGCGCGAATGTTCATGTAGCGGATACTAGCAGGGATTTTGTGCAGTGCGCAAGAGAGGAGTTACATCTCTAAGTTGCAATACAACCGACACCCCGGTGCCATGCTCGGGCGATAAACTTGTCGATCATGCGGAACCCGCCCCCTCCCATCACCGCATTCTCGGTGGCCATCTTCGGCGGACATTCAGCGGCAGAGCACAAACGATGCCACTTATTTTGACTGGCAAGTCGCTCGACGGTCCTTGTGCAACTCGTATTTGCCGCCTTGTTTAACGACTCGAAAGCTGTGTCACTGAAAAGTCACACAATCGCAATCTAATTGAAATAGCAAACGCATAACCTTGCATTGAGAGTGACGGAGTGGCCGACCTGCCAATATCGAGTGGGGCGGGTCGGCCCTGCGGACACGCTTTTCCGCGCTATTCTAGTTACAGAGCAGACGGCTGATCGCCAATCTCGGCGTGATCGAGCAGTCGCAGCTTGGACATGTAGTGGCGGTCTAGGCGCCAATCACCGATCATCCCCATCGCCAGCACAAATTCGGCATGATCGAGTTCGTATAGTTTCGTAAATGAAAACCCTGAGCCAGTCTCCAGGGCAACCGCCAATTCCAGCAACGTTGCCGTTGGACTTGCGTCGGGATACTTGGCCACGTACTTGGCGACTTTCTTGATATTGTTCATTGGAATTCTCTGCTGAAATTGGTCCGAGACAGATTGCAACGCAGTTTGGTACAGCACAACAATCGGCTTCAAAGATTACACTCAATTGCTTATATAAAACTACGGCAGCGGAGCCAAAAAGCAAATATTTCCAGCCACAAAACTGTCACATCGCCGCCTGCTGCAAAGGGGCTGTTCGTTGGCTGGAATGGCATCAGATTTGCGCGCAATTGACTTATCCCTGACGAAAGCACGCACTAATAGCGAAAGCGTTGTTTAAGCAATATTGACTCAACTTGAGTGCCCAGTGCTCGAAGAATCTGCATGAACCAATAGCCCTTTGCCAAGGAGGCGACTTTTCCCGAAGGCTGGAAACAATTGGGCGTTGCACCATCTGTAGCACGCCGCGATGCGCTCGCTGATGTTATCTAGGGTTGGACGGTTGGTTGGTTGGCAAACAAAATGCAAATCCAATTGCAAAACAAATGCAACACATCAGATTATCGCTGCGGAGGAATAGCGTGCGAAATTGAAATGGCCACAAATACCGCTGCTAATTCTTGCGGGTGTAAATCGCGACCCAATGGCAGACACAGGTGCACGTTCACGCAGATGCGGAACATGACCTTCGACTTGATTCTGGCGATTGGGTGGGCCGAAGGGGCGCGATTGGCTTACGCTATTGCACTAAACGTTGCACCGCTGGTGCGACTAACGGGTTGCGCTTGTCGCCGAGATAACGTTCACGTTTGGCAGGTTTGAGCTTATCGAGGTCCGCCAATACCAGTCCGTCGACGCAATTTGAAAACTTCGGATCGACATTGAAGTCGAGAAATTTCACGCCACCGGATTCATACGTTTCCGTATATTGCTTGTATAGCGTCGGCACGGCAACGCCGAGTTTGCCAAGCTCGAGTTTCAGGATGCGGAAATCCTGCTCATAGCTCTCACCGGAAAACAGAGCGAACTGCGCGGCGCTGTCGCTATCCGGGATAACAAATCGATTACGCGCCAGCGCCTGCACATCGTCGTCGCCAAAATAGTGTCGGTAGAAATGCACCAGCATGTTTTTGGCTTCACGCGGATAGGCGTCGCTGATGCTTACCGGGCCGAGTAAATAGCGGATTTCCGGATGGCGTTTTACATACGCGCCGATGCCGTACCAAAGATAGTCGAGGCTGCGCATGCCCCAGTAGCGCGGCTGTACAAAGCTTCTACCGAGTTCCAGCGTACGCGGCAATGCATCGCCTATTTTCTCTGTGAAGGAAAACAGGCTGCTGCTATACAAGCCGTCTATTCCGCGCGTGGCGATAATGTTGGCGACTTCGCCAATGCGATAGGCACCCGCAATCTGCAAATCGTTGTCGTCCCACAGGATCAGTTGCCGGTAGTAAGCGTCGTATTGATCGAGATCGCGGCGCATGCCGGTGCCCTCGCCGACGCGGCGAAAGGTGGATTCGCGCAGCCTGCCGATCTCGCGCATGACCGGTGAATTACGACTGGAATCGAACACATAAATCTGTTTTCCATCCTTGGTTTCGCCTAGTAGCTCGGCTTCCTGCAATTGCTTGCGAATGCTGACGGTGGACTCTGGATGGGCGATGGAGCGTTCGGTTCTCAATTCAGGTGCGCGATTCGTGTTGACGCCGTACACCTGCCGACTGATACGCCGTATCTTTTCCTCACGCGGCACATCGAGGTCTGCAATCCCCTGCCAGGGAATCAATTCGCCGATGCGGATCGGCAGCGTCATGGTTTTTTGCTCGTACATCTCCCGCACCAACATCAATGTGGACAGCGGCCGGAAGATCATCGAGAGCGTATAGAACAATGCAGAATTTTTTCCGCCAAGATAGACCGGCAGTACCGACGCCTTGGCGCGCTCTGCAAAGTGCAGAAATTCACCACGCCAGCGACCGTCTTTGATGCCGGTCGGCCCCACCCGCGAAACTTCACTGCTGGGAAACACGATGACCGCTTCTTCATTTTCGAGCGCCGCGTCGATTGCATCAACGTTGGTCCGGCTACCGTCCTGACCGACATTAATGACCGGCAGCAATAGTCGTTGCAAGGGCCTTACTTGCATCAGGATCTCGTTGCCGACAATGCGCACGTCCGAACGCACCTCACTGACCATCTTGATGAGTGCCAGGCCATCGAGTATTCCCAATGGGTGGTTCGCTACGATCACCACGCGGCCCTGAACGGGAATGTTTTCCTTTTCGCGGCCGACAACGCTGTAGCTGAAATTAAAGTCCTCCAGCACCCTGTCCACGAAATCGAGTCCTTCGAGGTGCTCGCACTGCGCGAACAGAGTATTCAGCTCCCGCTCACGCAGCAGCTTTTTTAGAAAAGCCAACGTCGGTCGCGTGATGAGATCCGGCTTGGTCAGGAATGTGGGGTATTTGGTTTCCAGCAACTGTTGGACATCGATCATGCTCATGGTCATAGTCTCCGTTTGGCCCTGGGTCCGTCGCATGATGCGATGCATATGTTTCAGCCACGTTGCTGCGAGAAAATTCGCAGACTCCTTATTCGGCGGGCCTTGCCGCATGAAAATGGCTGGAGATGCCCGCCAATAAACGACTTCGACCAAGAGGGCCTTTCTGCCGACTGTAATAGAAGCGTAACAAACGTTGCGTATTCTTCGTCGCAGAACATAGTGTCGACAACGACACCAGCACACAAAACAAAAAGCCGAAAAAGCAGCCTAAAAGAACTATCAGAACTACCAGAACTAGCCAACCTTACACACACACGGAGTCCAATATGCTGTTGAACAAACTCATCACCGGTACGATTTTCAGTGCCGTCATTGCAACCAGTGCCATCGCGCAGGACATTACCGGCGCTGGCGCTACTTTCCCGTTTCCGATTTACTCGAAATGGGCGGAAGACTACAAGAAGGTTTCAGGCTTCAACATGAACTATCAGTCGATCGGCTCCGGCGGCGGGATCAAGCAGATTCAGGCCAAGACCGTCGATTTCGGCGCATCCGACATGCCGCTGACCAAAGAGCAGCTTGACAAGGACGGGCTGGTGCAATTTCCGGCCATCATCGGCGGTGTTGTGATGGTGGTAAACCTTGATGGCATCAAGCCCGGCGAGATGAAGCTGACGGGGCCGGTCACCGCTGACATATATCTGGGCAAGATCAAAACCTGGAATGACCCAGCGATCGTCGCCCTCAACCCCGGCCTGAAGCTGCCAGCGGACCCGATCACGGTTGTGCGCCGTTCCGACGGCTCCGGCACGACGTTCCTCTTCGTCGACTACCTTTCCAAGGTGAGCCCTGAATGGAAGACCAAAGTAGGCGCAGCGGCAGCAGTGTCTTGGCCAGAGGGTGTGGGCGGCAAAGGCAACGAAGGTGTTTCAGCCTATGTTCAGCGTATCAAGGGATCGATCGGTTATGTCGAATACGCGTATGCCAAGAAGAACAAGATGTCGCACACAGCGCTGAAAAACAAGGACGGCAATTTCGTCCAGCCTGACGACACTAGCTTTCAAGCCGCATCCGCGGGTGCAGACTGGGCGAATGCTCCGGGAATGGCTCTGGTGCTGACGGATCAGGCCGGCAAGGACAGCTACCCAATCACGGGCGCATCGTTCATCATAATGTACAAGAGTCAGGACAAACCAGCAAACGGTACGGCAGCGCTGAAGTTCTTCGACTGGGCGTTCAAGAATGGTGGCAAGGCAGCTACCGAGCTGGAATATGTACCGATGCCAGAAAAGACTGTGCAGTTGATTCGCGACATGTGGAAACGCGACATCAAGGCGGCGGCAGG
>JANMZU010000455.1:0-2051 GCA_031383585.1 Betaproteobacteria bacterium | reverse complement strand
TATGACGGTGGTGAGTCCCGCGCTGGGTGGCGGCGCGGTGTTCGCTGAAGTCAATCTCAAGTTCGTCTGGAACGTGGTTTCCAAAATCAAGGTAGGGAAAGCCGGCGTGACTTACGTGGTGGACTCGGCGGGAACACTGATCGCCCACCCGGACATTTTGCTTGTGCTGAAAAAAACCAATCTCGGCGCGCTGACGCAAGTTGCCGCCGCACGCGCCGGACAGCAACCATCAAGTGGCACCGATCAGGAGGGGCGCGAGGTCATCACAGCACATGAGCATGTCGGCTTTTTGAATTGGACAGTATTCGTCGACACGCCGCGCAGCGAAGCGCTGGAAGCGATCATTCCAGTGGCAGTTCGCTCGCTCGTGATTCTGATCGCCGGTCTGGTGATATCGATTTTCGCCAGCTTTCTGCTTGCCAAGGCGCTGGTGCGGCCGTTGCGCGTGCTCGAAGACGGCGCCAGGCAAATCGGCGAGGGACATTTTGATCGGCGCATCGACGTGAAAACCGGCGACGAGCTCGAAGTCCTTGCGGACCAGTTTAACAACATGGGCACCCGTCTGAAGGAATCGTATGCTGATCTGGAAAACAAGGTCGAAGAGCGCACCGTCCAGCTGAAGCAGGAACAGGCTCGCACCAGGGATCTGCTGCACAGTATTCTGCCGGCAGACATCGCCGAAGAGCTCAGCAGAACCGGCGAGTCGCGGCCCGCCAGACACGAATCGTCGACCATCTTGTTCTCCGACCTCTGCGGCTTTACGCAGGCAGTGGCTTCGATCCCGGCAGACCGTATGGTGGCGGAGCTAAACGAACTTTTTGCCGCGTTTGACGACATTACTGATCGCTGCGGTGTGGAGAAGATCAAGACCATCGGTGACGCCTACATGGCCGCTGCCGGTTTGCCCAAACCGTGCGCCGATCACGCGCAACGTTGTGTCCGCGCCGGGTTGCAGATGGTGAGGTACATCGAAGAGCGCAACAAAACATCCGCCTTCAAATGGGCAGTGCGCATCGGTGTGCACTCGGGGGCCGTGGTGGCCGGAGTAGTCGGCAAACGCAAGTACGCCTTCGATATCTGGGGCGACACCGTGAACCTGGCGTCGCGACTGGAAACCGCCGGCGAAATCGGCCGTGTCAATATTTCCGCCTACACCTACGACCTCGTTCAACACGAATTTGCCGCAGAGTATCGTGGCAAGATCGACGCCAAGGGCAAGGGGGCAATTGATATGTATTTCGTGATCGGTGAGATTGCTGAATTCGCCAACACCGAAATATAGCGGCACACGTCGTTGCGCGCCGTGCTCAGGTCGTCTCCGTCTCCGCCTGCTGCGGCCGCCACTTGAGCAATTTGTTCTCCGCAAACGTTACCGCGAAATCAAGCAGCAGCGCGAACACCGTCAGCACCAGAATCCCGGCAAACACGGTGTTGATGTCGAACGAGCCCTCTGCCTGATGGATCAGATAGCCGACGCCCTTGGCGCTACCCAGATATTCACCCACCACCGCGCCGACGAAGGCCATACCCACGGAAGTATGCAGGCTGGAGAAAACCCAGGACGTCGCCGATGGCAGGTAGACATAGCGCAGCAATTGCGAAGCATTCGCCCCCAGCATGCGTGCATTGTTCAGCACCACCGGCGAGACTTCCTTCACGCCCTGATAGACATTGAAGAAAACGATGAAGAACACCAATGTCACACCGAGAGCCACCTTGGACCAGATGCCCAGCCCGAACCAGACCATAAAAATTGGCGCGAGTATCACCCGTGGCATGGCGTTCATGGCCTTGATGTACGGGTCAAGGATTTGTGATGCGATGGGTGTCAAACCGAGCCACAGACCAACCACCAACCCCAGCCAGGTGCCGATCACACATGCAAGCACCGTTTCCTGCAAGGTCACCCACAGATGCGGATAAATTTCTCCGCTGGTGAACCATATCCAGATCGCGGCGAAGATTTTCGATGGCTCTCCAAAGAAAAAAGCGGCGCGGTGTTCGTTGGCAAAAAAAATCGGCGGGATCAGCCCGGGCGCGGTGGAGATGTG
>JANMZU010000302.1:0-2970 GCA_031383585.1 Betaproteobacteria bacterium | reverse complement strand
AGAAATGAGGCAAGCATGTTGGGCTGCTCACGGAACAATTCGTCCGCGATCCGCTCCTTCTGAACTGCGGTCATCGCGCGTATTTTTTGTACTGCCGCCGACATTGCCTGTGGCGATATCCGACTCATCAAGCCGCAGCCGTCGGCGAGGCGTATACGGAAGCAGTCGGTGGGGCATCCTGTACTGAGTTCACATTCCACGGCAACAGCGCCTCGACATCTTCCACCGTCTTGGCCGCAGGCAAGTCCCGCAGAACGCGGCGCAGCCAAGTGTATGGCTCCAGTCCATTGGCTTTTGCCGTCTCCACCAGCGAATAGATAACCGCGCTGGCATGGGCACCGGCTGGGGTGTCGCTAAACAACCAGGCCCGGCGACCGACCACGAATGGACGGATCGCGTTCTCGCAACGATTGTTATCGATCGGCAGATCGCCACGCTCGGTATAGCGCACCAACATCCCCCAGTAATCGCGCAGGTAGGACAGCGCAGTACCGAGCGCACTCTTGGGCGCGACCACCGGCAACGCCTGCTCCATCCATGTATGCAGTGCAGCTAGCGCCGGCACGCTCAGTTGTTGGCGCGCAATCAGGCGCTCCCCGGCGTTGGCGTCCTTGTGATCGCGTTCAATGCGGTACAACTTGCCAATCATGGCGACGGCCTCGTCGGCACGACCGCGCTTGCCTTTGGGCTGCACCTTAACGGCATCAACAAAGCGTCGTCGGGCATGCGCAAAACAGACAAGCCGCTCAATGCCATCGATGCTGGCAATTTTATTGTACCCATCATAACCATCGGTCATCAGGTAGCCCCGATAGCCGTCCAGCAAACGTACCGGTACCTCCCCGCTGCGACTCGGATCATAGTCAAAGATAACAACCGGCTTGCCTGGCGGCCCTCCCGTTTGTACCCACATATAGGAATTGGCGGTTGGTTTCTTGTCCTTCTCCTTGAGCACCTGCACGACGGTTTCGTCGATATGAAGAACGGCGCCATCAAACAAGGCGTCTCGCATCAGGTTGTGCAGCGGTTGCAACACTTGGCTCGAGCCGATCACCCAGCGCGCCAGCGTCTGGTCTGGCACCGGCACGCCGTGGCGACCGAGCACCTTGCCGAAACGGCTCAGTGGCAACCCATCGACGAATTTCACCGTTAGCAGCATGGCCAGAAAGTCGGCACTGGCATTGCTCTTTGGCAGCGGTTGCGGCGGCAGCGGTGCCGTGATCGGCGCATGGACACTGCCGGGGCAGCCGTAGCGCTTGCGAATGTGACGCAGCACACGCACCTGCATCGGCACGATGTCGAGCTGCTCACTGACATCCTGACCGATTTCCACCATCGGTGTGCCGCACGGGCAGATGCGCTCGGCCTCGGGTACGTCGTGTACGATCTCGACGCGCTTCAACTCGGCTGGCAACGGCCCACGCTTGCCGCGGGCAGGTTTGTCTTGGCTTTCGGGCGGCGTTGATGCCGGCGGCAACGCCGCGATGTCCTGTGCTTCGGTTGTGGCCTGTGTCAGCGCGTCGGCTTCATCGAACAGGCGTGCTTGCGCTGACAGCGTTTCGGCGCTGATCCCGAATTGCCGGTGGCGAAGCAGCACGAACTGCTCGAACAGGTAGCTGATCTGGTTGAGCGCCTTGAGCTTAACGGCATCGTGTGCCTTCTGCTGCGTGTACAGCAGGGCTCTGAGGGAATCGATATCGTTGGGCAGAACTGCCGGTAACGTGACCTCGGGCAGCGTAAATTCCAGTGGAAGAATCGAGGGTTCAGTGACTGGTTTTGTAGCTGCGAATGGCATACGGTATTTTACCAAATCCCCCTATGAAACAGAAGCAAAATGCAGTGTTTTATGTGGCTGATTTCGCCATAAATCAAAGCCCTCAAGTAGCCATTCAAACTGTTGCAGGCTGAGCGTGTGTGTGGTCGCAGCACCGTCGCGCGGCCACGCGAATTTCTCCGATTCAAGACGCTTGAGCCAAAGACAAAAACCATTGCGATGCCAGTACAACACTTTGATCTTGTTTTGCTGGCGGTTGATGAACACATACAGCGCAGGATCGAACGGGTTCAGCGCCAGCCCTTGTTCGACCAGCACGCTCAAGCCGCTGATCGATTTCCTGAAGTCGACGGGTTGCCGACACAGATACACTTGCGAAATAGCGCAGCCGGGGTGCATCAGCGCGCTCCTTGCAGGGCAGACCCAAGTGCTGCCAGCCAGGTCGGCGCGGGCAGTCCCGACATTTCAAGTCGAATGCCTGATTCGAGCACAAGCCTGCAATGGGTCGGACTATGCCCAACGACAGGTTCGGCAATGCGCAGGGCAACGAACGTGTTGGGTTGGCTCGCGTGGGTCGGCGGCTTGCCGCTCGTCTTCAACTTGCGCTGCCAGTAGTACAAACGTTTGACGCCGATTCGATGCCGCTTCGCGTAAGCGCTTATCGATATCGCTTCACGCTCAATCGCCGTCAGGTGTGCCATCCAGAATGCTGATCCGTGTCTCATGTCCGCTCCATCTCAAAAAAGATGAAGCAAGATTGCCTTCAGCAGGGCGCCAAGACAAGTCTGGGGTTTGTGGATCTCTTACAAAGGATTTGCTCGCCAAGGTCGTTTCAAACGCAAAGCTAGTCTTGTTTTCTAGGAGTGTGTTTATGCGCCGCAGCATGATTCGGCCAGCTTCAAACGCGACTGCTTCTGGCGCAAATGCAGATAGTCCAACGGCGATTGAGTCTGCGTTCACAAACTCATCGATCAAATATTTTTCCGTGAGCAAGTATTTCGCTACGGTGGATTTCCCTGCCCCATTTGGTCCCGCGAGAATAATCAAACGCCGCCTGATTGCGGTCAATTTAGTCTGTCGGAATCCCACGGTAACGTCCTTTGATTTCGTTGAAGAAATTTCTTAACGTGCGATGATGAAAAGTCTGTCGCAGTTTTGGGCTGCACTTGTGACTTGGCCTTTTTTGACCTGAATGC
>JANMZU010000287.1:0-2716 GCA_031383585.1 Betaproteobacteria bacterium | reverse complement strand
GAGCTGAACAATCTTGAGTACTTCCATGCGTTCATGTCGAATGGATTGCTGATGCGCGCGTTAGCAGTGCAACGCTGATGGCTCACTGCGTTACGCCGACCTGCATGAGTACAATGTCGGAAGGTTAGAATCTCCTCCTCGAAAAAAACAACAACGCGCTCCCACTTTATGGCTTCGTTCACATCCGCTTTGGCTGCATCTTTCAAGTTCTTTTTTCGCGCCAGGATCATCGTGCCTGTGCTGCTCGTTTTAGCGGTGATCGGCACCAGCGCCTACCTTCAGAAAAAAGCCGAGGACAGCAAAGGCGAGCGTTATCGCACCATCACCGTTGACCGCGGCGCGGTAGTGCAGCGAATCTCTGCCAACGGGACACTTAATCCAGTTACCGTGGTGAGCGTCGGCACGCAGGTGTCAGGCACAGTCACGAAGCTGTATACAGACTTCAATAATGCAGTCAAAGCTAATCAGGTACTGCTGGAGCTCGATCCGGCGCTGATCAAGGCAAATCTTGCGCAATTCGAAGCGAGCTTGCGTTCGGCTGAAGCAACATTCCGGCTTGCAGAAAGCACCTTGAAGCGAAATAAGGAGCTGGTCGCGAAGGGCTTTATCAGCTCCCAAACGCTCGATCAGAATGCCAAGGAACTCGATGTCGCCAACGCCACCGTGGCACAGGTGAAATCGCAGCTCGACCGTGAAAAGACCAATCTGAGCTACACCATCATTCGCTCACCCATCGACGGAATCGTGATCGACCGGAAGATCGATGTCGGCCAAACGGTCGCGGCAAGCTTCAGTACGCCAACCTTGTTCCAGATCGCCAAGAATCTCGAGGAGATGCAAATCGATACCAGCGTCGCCGAGGCCGATGTCGGCAGCGTGCGCCAGGGCATGCCAGTGAAGTTTACGGTGGACGCTTATCCTGAACGCGATTTTCAGGGCAAGATTCGACTGGTGCGTCTGAACCCGACCATTCAGCAAAACGTCGTAACTTACAACGTTGTGGTGGACGTCAACAATGAGGGCAGCCTGCTGAAGCCGGGCATGACGGCGCAGGTGAGCTTTGTCGCGAATCAGCGCGACGACGTGGTACGAATTCCCAATGGGGCTTTGCGTTTCAAGCCACCTAAGGACGACAAAGACGACAAGAAAAATGCGAAGAAGGATGTAGACAAGAAGAAGTCGAACCCGCCTGCAGCAGATCCCAAAGTTGCCGTGTCGTCATCGGACGCAGCAAAAGACATTGCAAAAACCGACAACGCACTTGGTACCGACGCCAGCGGACGCGTAAGACGGCCACCGGCACGCGTCTACAAAATCAATGACAAGAAAGAACTGGTGCCGGTAGAAATTCGCACCGGGGTCGCGAGTTCGCAGTTCACCGAAATGTTGTCGGGCGATGTCAAACCCGGTGATGAACTGGTCATTCGCGATCTTCAAGACAAGTCGGCAAAGAAGTAGTCTTGGCCATGAACGCGGTCGCGAAATCTCAAGCCCAGACGGATGTACTGATACAGCTACGCGACGTTCGCAAGAGCTATTTCAGCGCCGATGTCGAAACACCCGTACTGCACGGCATCAATGTGACGATTTATCAAGGCGAATTTGTGGCCATCATGGGCCAATCCGGCTCCGGCAAATCCACGCTGATGAACATTCTTGGTTGCCTGGACACACCAACAAGCGGCAGCTATGTCCTGAACGGCAAAGAAACTGCCAAGCTCAATGACAATGAACTGGCGAAAGTGCGCAACCAAACCATCGGCTTCGTGTTTCAGGGCTTTAACCTGTTGAAACGCATGCCGTTGATTGACAACGTTTCGCTACCGTTGCTCTACGCTGGCGTGCCAATGCTGGAAGCACGAAAACGCGGCGCTGAGAAGCTGGCGCAAACCGGGTTAGGAGCGTTCAACAAGCGTTTGCCGAATCAGATTTCAGGCGGCCAACAACAAAGAGTCGCGATTGCCCGAGCACTGGTCTGCGAACCCGCGCTCATTTTGGCGGACGAACCGACCGGCAATCTCGACACCACCACCTCGGCAGAAATCATGGACTTGTTCACCCGCCTCAACAGTGAGGGCATGAGCATTCTGATCGTGACGCATGAGCCGGATGTGGCAAGGTACGCCAAGCGGCTAGTGCGGTTAAAGGATGGCCTGGTGACATATGATGGGCCGATGGCGGACGCACAACTATGAATTACAAAAACACAAGCACTGGTGCGGCTCCTGAGCCATTTGTGGCTGGAGATTCTCGCCATTGCTTGATCTACAATTTTTCGTCGATGGGTGCGTGAAGCCACCATGAATCCGGTTCAGGTTTTTCTCGAAGCATTTCGCGCCATGTCGATGAACCGACTGCGCGCGGGTTTGACGATGCTAGGGATCATCATCGGCGTTGGTGCCGTGGTACTGATGCTGGCCATCGGTGAGTCAGTGCGCGAGGATATCAACCGGCGCATTTCCGCGATGGGCTCGAATGTGATGGTCATTCTGCCGGGTTCATCGACCGCCAACGGCGTGCGCGCGGGTACGGGGGCATCGCAGACGCTGACGTTGGGAGACGCACAAACACTTGCGGCCTTGCCGACCTTTGCCAACGTGGCGCCGGTGGTGCGCAGCCCATTTCAGGTCGCCAGCGGCGCAAATAACTGGAATACCACCGTGATGGGCGTCAGCCCGGAGTTTTTTGATATCAAAGATCTGGCGGCCGAGCAAGG
>JANMZU010000262.1:0-11437 GCA_031383585.1 Betaproteobacteria bacterium | reverse complement strand
ATGGGCGCGCCACCGGTGCCGGCCGCATTCAAGCTGGCGCTGCGCCACGCGTTTGACGGGCCCTTCATCCTCGCGGGTGGATTTGACGCGGCGTCTGCGCAGACAGCGCTCGACGAAGGCCAGGCGGACATGATTGCGTTTGCACGGGCATTTTTGGCGAACCCGGACCTGGTCACTCGCATGCAAAAAGATGCCGCGCTCAATGCACCGGATATGTCGACCTTTTACACGCCAGGGGCGAAGGGTTACACGGACTATCCGGCCCTGCCCGGTTGAAACGCACGCTGCTGCGCTTGCTGGAAATAGTCGGCGATATTAACCTGTCGCAATTCCAGAATGCGCCCGTCGGAGCTGCCAGGGTGCGGGAAGGACGCTGAAGTACACGAATACTTCGTCTGTGCCCAGAAGCACCTCGGGGTCAATACGATGCGCGTCTGAGACTTCATCGACGCGCGCGTTGCCGTCGTTCCCATCGCACTGGCAAAGCTGAAAGGCGAAATTGACAAGAAAGGTAAATCCGACAGAGGCGGCCCAGCCCTACGGCTTAACCTTTTGCGGCGTGCAATTGGCCGAATCCCGCCAGCGCCAGACTTTCTCCGACTGAATCAACGCGATGGGATTTTTCCCCTCGTACGGATAATTGCAAACGTTTTGCGCCGTCAGATTCCCATCCGTGTCCCAGCGGGGTTGCTCAAACTGCGAAACAATATTGGTCGCGCCTTTCACCTGCTTGAGCGTTCCGGCATAGCCGCGCCAAACGCGCTTTCCGCCATCGCCGTAAACTGACCACTGCTCACCGTTTTGCCCGTTTTCCTGCTCGATAGCGAGATATTTTTGACGGTCGGCTGAAAATATGACGGTATGGCCGGCTGCAACAGCCTGGCCCGTATCCTCACGCAGGAGCTGGCCTGAAAACAGTCCTTCGAATTGTCTTTGGATCAAGTGACTTTGAGCCCTGGCATCGTAGCCGCAGTAAAGCCAGTGCAAGCCTCCGAGTTCGTCATGCGGCGGTTTGTCCGCAAAACGGCGCACGCCTTTTTTATACGTGACCTCCAGCGTGTGCGCATCGATGCGACTGGCACCGCCTGGCGCCTGTTTCATTGCGATTTTTTCGTTTGCGTCGGGTGCACACGTGAGGCGTTGCGCGCCTGAGAATGTGGAAATAACGCAGAGGCCAACTGCTGCCATAAGGAGCGAGATCGTTTGCATGTGAGCCTGAGGTAAAGAAGCGTCGAGGTAAACGAAATTCCGGAGCACGTTTCGTCACTCAGCATGCGTGCAAACCGGTCCGTGCATAGGCCGAATCAAAAGGGCGATATTTTTGCAGTGACTGTTTTTGCCTAAGCGAAAGCGAGGAAGCGGGTTCGATCACGCGAAAGCCACGTCACCTTTTGCATAGCCAGATCGTCGACCAGGAAGTTACCGTCGACGCCGCAGTCACAACGCAGAAGAGAATCAGCGCCGCCGAAACACGCAACCGATCGCTAATACGACGTATGCAATCAAAAGTATCCAGAATGCGTTGACCGTGACGTTCTGAATTGCAACAAACCGCGAAAGGACTGCGACAATCGCCAGTACAAGTGCAATGATGAAAGTGACTTGCGTCGGAGCGTTGTATTTCATGTTGGATCCTCATTCGCGCGGGGGCGCGATTCGTATATCAGCGTAACAGAATGATAGCTTTTCGACGTAAACGCTGTTGCCATTATTGCGAGAGGCCGCGTTCTGTCTACCAACGTTTCAATGCTGGCGTTTGGCTATTTCTGAGTCGGGACACTAGTTTGAACAGAGCGCCGCGCTCAAAAGGTCGTATGAAAAGCCCTTGCCTTGCCAGATTTCGCCAAACGTCCAGTCGCCGCGGTTGGTGAACACGACAACCGCTTTGGATAGTTTCGGTGCGAGGATATTGCGCACTTGGACTTCGCCAATATGGCCGCGCCGCTCCACCAGTTCTACCGTTCCCTTGCAGCCTTTGAGCGAGGCGGGGAATGACCAAACGGCGAGGGCGGCATAGCCGAACTTGGGATTGCCAGCCCAGAATTGTTCTTTCATTTTTGCGCTCAATATATCGTCGCCGAGCATCGCCTGATCGAGCTTCAACAAATCGCGCGGCGTACCGAGCCAGCCACCCGACGCGCCGTAAGTTGTCAAGCTGAACGATGTCTGCTCGGGCTTGTTTGCGGCCTCATAGCCCTTCACTCGCTCAAGCCTTTGCTCCGTTCCGGCAGCACCGCCGAGATAGACCGAGGCCAATTTAAGCGGACCCAACACGCGCGTGGCCACCACCTCGGCGTAGCGCTGCCCGGTGAGCTGCTCGATGATCGCGCCGAGCACGAAATAATCGCAGTTGTTGTAATCGAAGCGCGCACCCGGCGCCTGCTTGGCCGGGCCCGAACAAGAGCCGCGCGTCGGCGCGCTGTGTACCGCAACGGCCGAAGCCGGCGTGCGATAGAACGGGGGTATCGGCATCTCGAGCGTCGTGCCATCGCTGGGGTTTGGCAAGCCGCTGGTGTGCTGCAGCAACTGGCGAATGGTGATGGTCTTGGCGTTAGTTGCCGGAAACTGCGCGGGCGGTAAATAATCGCCCACGCTGGCATCGAGCGAAAGCTTGCCTTCCGCCACCAGCTGGGCAACCACCAATGATGTGAGCTGCTTGCTGACCGAGGCCCAGCGCCATGCAAGGTCAGGGGAATTAGCTAGCTTGCTTTCGCGGTCGGCCAAACCAAGCGATTTTTCATACAGCGTGTTGCGCGCATCGCCCACTAACACCACGCCGGAGAAGCCTGCTTCTGCGGCGGCGGTGAGGACGCGATCAAGCTGTGCATTCATTGGCGAAGCCGCTGCTTGCGCCACTTCGCCGCCAGTTCCGAGCGTCAGCGCCACGGCCATTAAGCCTGCGGAAATTGCAATCGTTTTCATCGATTTGCGCCTGTTATTCAAGTGGCGGACATGTAGCTTCAAGCGAGGCTATGAAGCCGTGATGACAAAAACGTTCCCACGCTCCGTTTCAACCGAAGGGCCGCACACCAATCAGCCAGGCATGCAGGAACACAGCGAACACCGCATAAGCCACCAACCCAATCACCACCGCAATCACATCACCCTTGACACCCACCGCGGCGTAGCTGGTGCCCAGCCTGCGATCGCGTTTGCGTGCCGCAATGAACACCAGCACCGCCCAGATCAGAAAGCTGCCGAACAGAATCACATCGGCCACGCGGCCGTTGGAAATCAAATGCGCAATCGCCCACAGCTTCACGCTCAGGGTCATTGGGTGTTTGAGCGCGGCCTTGATATGGCTGGGCTTCGGGTTTGAGGCCGCCAGCAGGATGAACACCGGGATCATCAATAGTGCGGTGAGGTGTTTGGCCCACGGCGGCGGAAACCACAAATCGACCGGCGTTTGCCGCGCAACGCCGTAGCCATAAACTATCAGCACAAAGCCTGCCACCGAAGCCAGCGCGATGACGCCCTTCCATTTGCCGGCGCCGATGCGGGCAATAGTTGCAGTGCGCCAATCATCGGCAAACACGCGCATGGAATGCACCCCGAGGAACAGGATGAGGCCGGTAAGGAGATAAATCATTAAGGAATTCCGCGTAATGGAGAGTGCGGGCATTCTGACATCAACCGTTGCGCGGCGCGCAAGTTTGCAGCGGTGTCGCATGACATAGAAATATTAAGCTCAAGCATTGGCGAGCCTCGTGGGCATAAAATGGCCGGAAATACTCGTGGATACTAGAGTTTGTTGGGAAATTCGAGCTTTTAATTTTCTAATCCCTTTGATTTTGTTGAGAAACAAATCCACAAGGTTGTGTGCCGATTCGCTATGGCACTATCAACATCTTGAACGCCACGCTGAGCCGCCCATCCGGCAGCGTTTGCGTTTGCCTGGATTCCATCCGCTCGAAAAACGGATCGGACTTCAGAAACGCCTCAACCCTGGCGATGTCCGCTGCATTCAGCGCGTTGATCGTCACGAAAAACGGCATCGGCTCGCAACTGTCGTCCGGGCGTATCCGGCCTTGGTAAGGGCCATGGGAACCATTCACGTGTGCCGCCTTCTCGGGTAAATTGGCTTTCAGGCGCGCGAAAAACTGGCTTTCAAGGGCAGGATTGAGTTGGCATTTCAAGAGCTGGCCCTTGGGTCGATTGCGTGGCGGTACCTCTTCCTCGCGAAGGGGCGAGAGATCGGGCGTTGGACCGGCAGGCCATTGGTCGAGGTGATCCGTTGACCACAGGGGAATGGAGGATTCTTGGGTGTAGCGCCCGCTCGCAATCACGACGACCTTGCGCCGTTCCTCCCATCGGAGTCCGAGTGAACCGTCTTTCTCCCGCCGTAGCCAGAGCGTGACGGCCCGTGTGCCCTCCATGCCGCCTGTTACATCGGGCGGACCATTGCGCCCGTGGGTTTCGACGCGCGCCCACCCGCCCACACATTCCTTGATCGGAAGCACCGTGTCCACGCGAAACACCGGGCCATAGCGCGCCATTTGATTGACCCACGATTGCTCGGTGCTGCCCGACGGCAACGGTAACGTCGGATCGCGCAACGCCATGTCCAGCCAAAAAACGTAGTTGCGCGGATCGCGCTCCGCGAGCCTTCGCGCGCCTGCCAGCACGTCCTGCCTGGGCATGTGCCAGATAAGCACATAGCCGCCAGTGCGAAGTTGCAACGTCGCAAATTGAGGTGTCTGTGTCTTGGGCCGCACCGTGCCCGTGACGTGCAAATGAAACTGGTCGATCCATGCGGGACGAACGGCCTTGTAGGTGCCCGTCAGATCCGGGCACGTATTGGCAGAGGCCGGCGATGCGCGTGCACTGCCCGTGCATAGGGGAATCGCGGCAGCGCAAACGAACATCGTCAACAGCAGGTCGCGAACTTTCAATGGTGTTCCAGCTTTCAAGGCCCGGATTCATTCCGTCAGGATAATCCTGCTTGGCCGAAACGGCACGCCGTACTTCTTCTAATGCGCAAGCACAGTACGGAAACCCATGTTCAACGCGTCTTTCTCCAGTAAATGTCTATGCCGGGCATGCCACGCGCCAAGGTTTACTTTGATGAGTTCGACTCGTTCGCCGTCTTCTAATGGCAGCGACGGATAGAGATCGTCGTCCTGGGGGCGATGGGACGCTTTTGGATTGACTAACGCGTCTTCAATATCGGGTGTCATTTCAGGTCAGTGGGTTTTGAAAACCCACCGCGCTCAGCCTCACCCGCCCACCGGCCGGGATCGGGCCGCCAATCGCCCTCGCCCAAAATGAAAGTAACCGCCGTTTCAAGTTCATTGCCAAGGTATAGCGAGGCGGACGCCTGTCCGCTATCTTCGATCGTTGCCATATTGGCGAATGCGAGGAACCGGGCTCTATCCTGCGAAAGCAAAGTCACCATGTGCTTGGCCAGATCGTAGCTCAGCAGGTTGCCGTCATCGGCGCGCATAAAGGATTTGCCGGACCAGAATTCCTGAATGGTTTCAGCGTTCCAGAACCTGGCGTTCTTTTCCCTGAGCTCATGCGATGTGTAGAGCGAACCGTGTGGCGGGCAGAGGATTTGTTCCGTGTTCACGGCCAGCCCCTCGTTCAGCCACGCGGGAATAGGCAGGTGCGTGAGATGCATGTGCGTGAGCTCATGCGCGATCACCGGCTCGATGGCGTGCATATCCGTGCTTACGCAAACGAAATGCCCGTAGCCATGGTTGATGTACATGCCGCCGCTGAGCGCAAATTCTCCGTCGTCCGGATAATAGTTGGCGACGTACTCGTAGTATTGCTCTTCATCGGCAAATGCCATCACACACGATTTGCCATAGCCCTCATCCTTGGCGATGCCGTCAAGCAATCGCAGGATGCGCTTCCTGCTCTTCTCGGCGTATTCGAGAAACAAATGTTGCTCGCGCGCGGTGCCGGGTGAAAGAAAATGGAAATTGTCGGAGCTCGAAATCCGCAATTCATCACCTAGCGTTTCCTTCAAGGCGTGCATCCAGCAAAGCGATACCTTGGCCCAGAGCGCGTTCGGGTCTTCCTTCGTGAGGCGTGCGGCCAGTGATTCTTCGACGCGTTGCCAGTCGGGAATTGCGAAGCGGCTATTCGGCTTTACGAAGAGATTGAAGGTCTCTACAGGCGCGGAGGCTTCGAGATTTGGTGTGGCTGTGGCGCGGCGGAAGAGTTTAGAGAGCATAGGGAAATGAAACTAGCATTTGCAAGCATTGCGGGCCGAAAATGGCTGAAAAGACGCGTGGGCGCTAGGGTTTGTTGGGAAATTCGACGTTGGCCCCTTTGATTACCTTCCAACCCGCGCTCAGAGGATTGTCGCGGGCAATCGTTATCGCGCTGCGTCACCACGCTTCACATCGCCGCGAATATAGACTTCTACCCGCCGGTCTTCATATCGACAGGGATCGTACTGATCTCTCTTTGCCTGCTCACACGCCCCTTGTCGAACGCCTGCTGCACGCGTGCTGATTATTGCTTCCGGAACCCCTGCCGTCTTCAGCAGGTTGCGTACCGTCTCGGCCCGCTCTTTGGACAACCGTTGGTTAGCTTCAACGGCACCCGGCGCGTCGGCGTAGCCAATGACTTCGACTGATGCAATGTTGACTCGATCTTGCGCTTCCTTGAACTTTGCGACGGTATCCGCGAGATAGCCAGGATAGCTGCCATGGCTGGAATACGCTCCCGAAAAATCTCCTCGGGTGATGTCTAGATCACCCGATTTGCCAGACTTGAAGATAAAGACGTAGGCCGGCCCACCATTGAGATACGGCTTGGCAAAATCAAGCTGGTGCCTACGGCTGGGATCCAGCATTTTTACGGCGGGTTGGAGATAGTTATGCACCAAGAAACTTGTCACACCACAGCCGAGGCAAAAGCAAAAAAGCGGCACGGAGGCGAATGTCCTTTTTTTGCGCAACCAACTGAACTTCCCGTCCGCGGGCGATGAACCGGTCGCGAATAAGCGACCCTGGAAAGCGGTGAAAGGCGTCGTGGAAAGCAACATCGAGATCGTAATGACGATAAGGAAGAGCGCAAATGCATACGCGAGAAAAAGGAAACCGTCGCCCTGCGCGGGAAACATACCGAGCTTTATTGCAGCGAAAAGTAGAGTCGGGACAATCGCCAGCAGAGAAAACGCGCCGACCAAGACCAGCGCGATAGCCAGAATGCCAATGCCAATGTTTTTGGGGTTCAGGTTCGGCATAAAGAGGTTTCGTGGAATCGCTACAGGTCCTTACCGAACCAAGGCCCACTAGATCAAACTGTTTTTCTTAAATAAATGCAGTTCTGATCCGTTGGCGTTCTCAGATTTCTCAAACGATCAGTTAGGCGCAACCCCTTGGTGCTCTCTACTAGGCGTTGATGGATCAGCAGCCGAGCCAGCCAAGCGAGGCGGAGGGCGAATTCTTGCCCGGTTTTGCGATTGACGACAAAATCACGGCATCGTAACCACTGTTACTGCCGCTGCCACTAATGACGAAATCGGGCTTGCCATCGCCATCGATATCGGCAATCGCAACAACGTTTGAATCCCACCCAAAACCACCAAGGTCGTATTCGTATTTGTGGCCATCGTATTCGATGGTGTAGTGGGCACCTTCGCCATATGCCACACCTTGACTATTTCTCAAGCCGTTTCGGACTGTAAACGCAAACGCTTTCTGACCGAGTTGTAATTCATATCGATGATCGAGAATCGGTTTCAGGCCTGAGGTTCCATTGTTGAAGCGATACGCCATCGATGTTCCCGAAGTGATTCGCACGTTCGGCACACGAAGGTAGAGGTAGTTGGTTAACGCGGCCGATTCCGTTTCGCTTGATGGCGCGCCGGACGAGATCGACTCCGCTGCCGGCTCCATTTGCGCGAGGATTGACTGCAGAAACCCCGGCACTTGCCGTTTTGGCTGCGACACCAGCTGACGTTCAATGCGATCCGCATGTATGACCAGGCGAATCCAGCCATCTGTTGGCCATGCTGAAGGCTTCAACTTTTCAAATGCCTGCGGTATCAGAAATGACCCCACGCCGCTATCCCATGTACCCTCACGCAGCAGTACGCCCGGCTCTGTCGACTGCCCAGCGGCGTGAATACTCGACGCTGCAAAATACGCACTGAGGCAAAGGGCGGCTGCTGCTCGTTTAATGTTTCTATTGCTCATGGGTAACTCCTGCGTGAGTTGCGACACCAGCAGTCTGCCGCGAGATGATGGCAACATTCTGGCCGCAGTGGGGCCCCTTACTGACTTGAACAAAAGAATGTGACTCCGACCCCTGCTCTCCGTGCAAGGTGTGGATGCGCGCACGTTCGCAGAATCACGTTGCCAGCGCTCGAAAATAGCGGGGTGTTCGGGGACGAGGACGCGATTGTTGTATTCGGCTTCGCGGGTGGGGTTGAAGGTGTGCATGCGATATCGTAAACCTGAACCGTCGCGCGGCGTAGCCGTTTTGAGTGACGGCAGCGTGGTTTCAAAAATAGTTGACGTTGCCCCTTCACACGGCTATTTCCTAACACCTAAGACCTGAATCCCTTTTCTTTCGGATTTTCAAACAGTCGAGGCATTTTCAAAAAGTGCCAATAACCACTATTGACGGATTCCTGCTTGACATTGGTGCCTTGAAAATCAATACGGATTGCCAGCAATAATTCATTTGCAGCGTTTTTTGCAAAATAATCAGTCTGTGTGATTTTCTTGGGCTTTTCAGGGACTAAGCCGAGCACCCGCGCTGCCGCGTCATTCGACGAATGGTCACTCACGACGGCCTGGCGCCAACCATGCCCCACACAAGGGATCTCCTTGCCAGACTTGGTGGTAAAGCTGACTGCCCGTTGGCCATCTGAACCGGGAATTCTGTCCGACAGATACAGCACCGTTTCCAGATCTTTCTCTTCGATCGCAATAAACGCTTTTAAGCCTACTGTCAGGTCAAACAGTTTCGGCGCAAACCAGCGAAAGTGCTGAACGAGCTCGCCGTCTTCTTTCAAAAGCGTACCGGCAGACAGATTGGACAGCTGCCAAACCCCTTGGACTTTTGGACAAGACGTGAAACGAGAGCTTTCGACGGGGCCATATTGATCGGCATAAGCCAGGGCCACTGGGGGCGCTGGCGATCGACTGCATCCAGAAACTGTCGCGATGATGCTGCAAATCAAAATAGTCGAAAACGGCTTCATGCATCGTATCCTCGTTTGGCGAATCGGATTTCGGCTAAAGCCGGGGGGCAACCACCAGAGATGTTCTGGCGCAGTGGTCGCCCGGCGGGATTCTACTTTGCGCTTAGAGCTACAGCAACAACAGTTGTGGTGCGCTGCGCTTTGCGAATACCAGTTACTTGCTTCGCACGATTGATTCGCGCCGATTTGATAAAGTCGCGTCTGGCCAACTCAGGATTCCGGCATGTCACGAGAATGTATCAGCTCTTTGTCCCAAATCGTCATCGGAAAAGCGGGATTCACTCGCGCCGGATTATTCGTGCTGTTTTCTGTTTCGCTGGTCGGGCTGGCGAGCTGCAAACGGCAGCCGTCGCTGTTGCGCCGACGGACTGGGATGGCGAGCCACAACAAAATGGGGAACCCGTGAGAAAAACAACCATCGCTTTGCTTGCCGCTGCCACTTGGATCGCGCTACCCGCGCACGCTATTTTCAAGTGCACTGTGGACGGCAAGGCCACGTATCAGGAGAAGCCCTGCGATGAAGATGTGAGGAAGAAAGGTGGTGAAAGCAGCATCGCGCCACCATCGCGCCGCGGCGACCTCATCACCCCGCAGGAAACCTCGAAAGCGGAAAATGACCGCCGCCGAAGCTTCAGCAAGAGCGATCTGGAGCCCCTGGCGCGCAATGTATTCGCGGCCCTGAAAGATGGCCGCACGATGGATTACCGCGATATGACCTGCCGCCGCGCGCGTGAGGCCATGAACAATCAGAACTACGCGAGCGGGATGAAGCGCGAAGGCCAGGACTACGCTAAGCGCAGGATCGAACTCGGCAAGGCAGAAGTATCGGATGAACTGGGATCGACATTTCTAGCGACTGAGGAAAAAGACCCCGCCAAAGCACAGAAGCCGGAGCAGCTATACGTGCGCGTCAATGTCGAGTGGGAAGAAGGCAAGGCATGCGTCGGCAATATTCAGGTCTATAGCAAGCCGATCTCACGCTAGGCAAGAATGCGCTTCTCAATCCTTGCGTTGTGTTTCCTTGTCTCGGCATGTTCCAAACCCACGCCGGAACCACCGCCGAAAGTCGTTGCCACTGCTGCGCCGCCCGCCGTGACCGCGCCTTCGGCGCTCATTGATGAAGAGCCACCGGAGTATGTGTTGCGCGAAATGATGTTTCGTCAATACGCCGCCCTTGAGGCGCATGGTGGCCTCCCCGCGACCGTCACCGCAACCGGATACACCGGCACGCTTCACGCAAAGCTGTACGAAGTACGCAAGGACGAGTGTGTGCACCCGCCGGTCGGTGCACCCGGTCTGTATGAATGCGGTGTGAGTCTGATGGCGACGCTGTGGTGGGAAGGCAAACCGGAGCCAAGCAAACCGTTGTCAGACAACAAGCGCATCTCCGTCATCCGCGACGACGAGGGCGTGTGGATTGACTGCACCTACAATTCGGACCGGACCAGTATTTGTCACACGGGGAACAGGAAATAGACATTCCTCACTAAAAGAAAACTGTAGTGCCTTGTTCGTTGCCTTGGACGGCGTCGCCTTCAACACATCGCGCCGGTCTAAAACGCTAGCATTGGTGAGCTTCTTCAGGCAGAAATGGCTGGAAAGGCGCGTGGATGCTTGGGTTTGTTGGGAAAATCGAGCCTGGCCACTTTTATTAAGCGAACAGATCGCTGCTTTCGGAATTCACCTATCACTCGTCGTCGTCCTGCGCTGGCCTTCGCCCGACGAAGTACGCGATTGCCGCGAACGCCATGCCCAGCACCACGAAGAAAGCCGGCCCCAGAACGATCAGCGCCAGCGCCCCGAGCAGGACAAAAAAGCCGAGTCCCATCGCATTCTCCGACCGGTTGGCCTGAACCGCCTCCGGGGTGCCGCTGACCACCGCAGCCCAGACAGCCCAAGCGCTGATGAATGACAGGATTGCCGCCAGCAGCAGCACGCGCCGCCATGCCTTTCCCCCATTGGGCGCGGCAAACGCAATTACCGCACTCGCGATCCAAAAGCCGGCGATCAACACAGCGCCCGGCAACCGTGAACCAAAGGCACACCAGCCAAGCAAGGCGACAAGCAGTCCACCGAAGAGCGCCGCCATCAAGCGGCCAATGATTCTGGTTTGTGGCATGTTGTTGTAATTGATATCACTTGAGCGACTTGCATTGAATCATGAAGTCCGCGTGATAGCGCTCAAGGTGGCTCAAAAAAATGCTGGCGTGGCCAGCTTGATTGCGCCGACCGTAAATCACCTATGGTTTGGTCAAGACTTTGGACCCG
>JANMZU010000259.1:0-1805 GCA_031383585.1 Betaproteobacteria bacterium | reverse complement strand
CCCGTGGCGTGCGGCTCGACCGACAGCTCGCGAGTGCGAAGTAGTCGATCATTGCCGGCGTCAGCTCACCTGCAGCGGGCAGCAACCACGCAGCCCGCGCCATTTCCCATTCGCCGTGCTCGTCGTATTTGCCGATGACGCGAGGACGTACGTCATCGCGCCAGTTGTAGAGTTGTTCCTTCATCTGGTATTCAATGAGCTGGCGCTTTTCTTCTACCACCAGAATCTCGTCCAGACCCATGGCAAATTCGCGCACCGCGGTGGGCTCCAGTGGCCAAGGCATGCCGACTTTCATCAGCCGAATGCCGATCTCGGCAGCGTGGCGCTCGTCAATACCCAGATCTTCCAGCGCCTGCAGCGTATCGAGATAGCTCTTTCCCGAGGCGATGATGCCAAGACGGGGTTTCTCGCAATTGATGGTGACGCGATTCAGCTTGTTGACGCGGCAGTAAGCCAGTGCGGCGTAAATTTTGTCATGCTGCAGACGCAGCTCTTGCTCCAACGGCGAATCCGGCCAGCGCAGTGACAAGCCTTTTTCGGGCATCGGAAAATCTTCCGGCAACAGGATTCTCGGATTGCTCGGATCAATCAGCACCGAGGCGGACGCATCAACGGTATCGGAAATGCATTTGAACGCGACGTAAAGACCCGAGTAGCGCGACATCGCAAAACCGTGCAGGCCGAGATCGAGAATTTCCTGCACGCCAGTGGGATACAGCACTGGAATCATCGCCGCATCAAAAATATGTTCGGACTGATGCGGGAGTGTGGAGGATTTGCAGGCGTGGTCGTCTGCCGCAACCAGCAGCACGCCGCCATGCTTCGAAGAACCCGCCGCATTCGCGTGCTTGAACACATCGCCCGAACGGTCCACGCCCGGCCCTTTGCCATACCAGATGCCGAATACGCCGTCGTATTTGGCGCCTTCAAACAACCCCACTTGCTGCGAGCCCCACACTGCCGTGGCGGCCAACTCTTCGTTCACGCCCGGCGTAAAGAATATGTGATTTTCCTTGAGGAACTTCTTCGCTTTCCACAGCGCCTGATCGTAACCGCCCAGCGGTGAGCCACGATAGCCAGAGATAAAGCCTGCCGTATTGAGTCCCGCTGCGAGATCGCGCTGCCGCTGAATCATCGGCAGACGCACCAGCGCCTGGGTACCGTTCATGAAGGCACGGCCTTCTGTCAGGGCATATTTATCGTCGAGGGTAACAGTGGAAAAAGCGGAAAGCGATGCGGCATCGATTGATGCCTTGGTGGAAACTACAGCTGACATTACAACTCCTCAAATTTTGTTTGTGGATCCGACGCGGGCGATGCATTGGGGCAATGCGCACCCTTCGCGTTGGCCTATCGCTTCAGGGGATTTTGTCTCCTAAGCGAGGCGGGCGCAAGTATAGCCGCAAAGCGCAATTTTTGTTAAAGAAAAAGCGATGCGGTGAGTGTGTGGAACAGATCGCTTTGACGCTTGAAGTGGGCGTCAAAGCGAGTTCAAGAATGACGCTGGCGCCGCGTCCGCCAATGAGGGCAAAAAGCGTAGATCGTCTATTAATGCGGCGTTACGGGCATTTTCGCCCGGAAAGGCGCGCTGGTGTTCGTGTTCGCCTTTTTTGGCAAGAGATAAACCTGACTTGAAGGCACCCGTCTGTCAAGCCCTTGTCCTTGGGGACAAGGGAACTCTAAAAGCCATCAGCCCACCTTCCCCCGACCAGAAAACACCCTACCCCGCGCCGCCAAATACAACACCACCACCAACACCACAAACGGCAGCATCGACAACGCATCCGAATACGCCCCCTGAAAGA
>JANMZU010000254.1:0-2797 GCA_031383585.1 Betaproteobacteria bacterium | reverse complement strand
GGCACCATCGTCAAGCTTTATGAGTTCGATGTGGGAGCGCCAGCATATCAAGTTGATGTTGGGCTCGACAACGCTCTTACCGTAAGCCTCGTTGACTGTGCGTTGCCGATTCGCGTCTTTGACTTTGATGCAAAGAGCGTCGAGAACAAAGGCGATCTACGGAAGCAGGGAATCGCGGCGCGGACGTTCAGTGGCATGAACGTAACCCTGTGGAGTGACGTTGACGACAACAGCGATGAGGTCGCCAATGTGGGAGCCCGCGATACGGAATGGCAGCAAACTATTCTTGAGGATAAGACTGAGGAACTCGGGACTATCAAGATAGTAGCAACCGGGGTGAAGCGGCTAAAAGACTATTTGCAAAAGCAACCAGCTCGTGTTTTTTACACAGTGAACGGGCAGACGCACGCTATTGAGCGCGCAAGTTTCTTGAACACGCGGGTAGGGTTGGGAGACGTGCGGAATCATGTGCTGATCAACGTGGTCTGCGACAAGATGGATAAGACAGCGCTTGCAAATATCTTCATGCCTGACCGCGAGCGCAAAGCGGAAAACAACCAATCTCGCCTGCTTGAAGACACCGTGATTCAAGCACTGAAAAGCGATGACAAGTTGAGAGCGTACGCGGCTGAAATTCGGCTTCGTCGTGCCACAGCGTTTGTGGATGAGAAGGAGGATTCAAAAGAGTTGCTCGAAGAATTGGTGAAGAGCGACCCCGACATTCAGGAGTTGTTCGGACTGGGCGCCGTCTTGCCGGAAATAGGCAAGGCGCCTGGCGGAACACAGCCATTCGAGGGCAAGAAATTTCCTAGTTTTCTCAAGCCGCTGAACCTGAGAACCGAAGGGGCGATGTTCGTCAAGGACGTGCCAATCAACGCTTACCGCCGTATAGAGTGCGGTACCGACGCGGAAAACGAGTACTTGTCTCGACTCGACTCGCCCGGGGAAACGTGGTGTTCGTTGCCGCCTGAGGTGATGCCGCACAGCGTGAAGGTACGAAACGGCACTGCGACCTTTACGGTGAAAGTTCCAAGGTCCGCATCTGTCGGCGACTCCTGTTTTGCCGAATTCGGGTTTGTTGACAATGGGAAGAATGTGCAGCCGCTCAAGTTCGGGGTGCTGATACGTTACGTCGAAGCCGAAGAACCGGTTGGCGGAAAGCCCGGCAAGAAGACTGACCTTCGTCAGAAGGTCGCAGACAACCTGGCGCTACCTCGTTTCGATTGGGTCCCGGAAGCGGATTGGAGCAATCACAGTTTTGACGAGAACTCTGGCGCGTATGTGAGCACTGGCGAGAGTACTACTGTCTACATCAATCACGACAACAAAAGTCTTCGATGGATGCGACTAAAAGAAAAGGATGAGGCTTCGCGCCAAGTTTACGAAACCATGTTCAAGTTTGGGCTTGGCATCTTCGCGCTTTCGATTCATCGTAAGGCGCTAGCGGTATCGACGGACGAGGGGCAACGATCCCAGATCGACGTTGAAGACGCGGTTCGCCTTGCCACTTCTGGCATCGCGCCGCACATCATTACAGTGATCAAGCGTCTCGGCGGAGGCGACATAGCGCGGTGAAGACGGCGGACCAGATTGCGTTCAACATGGCTCGGGTCCGCTCGAGTGGATCCAAGATCGAGTGCACATTAGGCAAGGCGCTATGGGGCGCTGGCATCAGGTATCGAAAGCAATACAAACGAGTGGTCGGGAAACCAGACTTCGTCCTGGTCACATTGAAAATCGCCATCTTTTGCGATTCGTCGTTTTGGCATGGTCGTGACTATCCGAAAACAGCCACGCAATTCAAGTCAAATCGAGATTTCTGGTTGCCTAAGATTCAGCGTAATATCGAGCGCGACAAGCAAGTCGGTCACATACTGAAGGACGCGGATTGGATCGTTCTGCGCTTCTGGGAGGATGCCATCCTGGAGGACGCGGATGGTTGTGTCCATGCCGTTTTGGAAGCCATTGAACAAAGAACTTCAAGTAAATAGCAATGTTGAATCTATCACCGATCGTTGCCATTGATTTCTTTTGCGGCGCCGGCGGAATGACAAATGGGCTTATCCAGGCGGGTATGCGCGTCTTGGCTGGCATCGACAACCAGCCGCTTTGCGAGAGGACGTACGTGCAAAACGTCAATGCTGATGGCACACACCCGGCGTACCTATGCAAAGACATTTTCCCTAAGACCAGCCTGCATCCCTACGGGCAACAGCACGAAATCAGTTATGAGATTCGAGCGCTGATAAGTAGATTCAAGCGGCAACATGGGCGGCGCAAAGTCAAGTTGGTATTCGCGATTTGCGCTCCTTGCCAGCCATTCACAAAGATCACCAAGATAGAGATGTCTGAAGGCAGGCAGTTCAAGCGAAAGAATGACGCCAATCTTTTGTTGACGACGCTCGCGTTGATCAAAGAATTCAGACCGGACGCGCTCATATGCGAGAACGTTGAGGGCATGATCAAACAAGGGCAAGACTCTGTCCTCGCAAGATTCAAACGAACGCTGACGCGGCATGGTTATTCATTCGACGCGAAAGTCATCAACGCGATCAACTTTGGAGTCCCCCAGAGTCGTCGTCGAACAATCGGCTTGGGGCTGGATTCCAGGCGCTACGGCACAGATATTCTCGTCCCTGAAGAAGACTCGAACAAGGCTGGCATCTTGTCCGTGGCAGACACCATCGGTCATTTGCCCCCTATCGCCGCCGGTGAGGTGCATCCAAGCGTCCCAAATCATCGGGCACGCGCATTGACACCACTAAATCTCCAGAGAATCTCCTGCGCTCCGGCCGGC
>JANMZU010000247.1:0-2465 GCA_031383585.1 Betaproteobacteria bacterium | reverse complement strand
GCCTTTATCGGCACCGTACTTCAGGAAGAATTCTTCAATCTTTACCCTGAGTGCATCGGGCAATTCACGCGACACCAGAATTGGGTGGTCAGGCAGTGGCTGCGATGTCCAAATGATGCGTACGTCTTTGAATTTTTCCGGGAGTTCTTTCTGGAAAATGGCCATGTCCTCAGTATTGTTTACTGCCACGTCGACTTCCTTGTTGGCAACGGCCAGGAAGTTGGCACGTGGCCCCTGATTGACGACCGATTTGAAATGCTTCACTGGATCGATCTTGGCAATCTTGAAGAGGAAGATATTGGGCATCAGGTAGCCCGAAGTAGAATCGGTTGCACCGTATCCGAGCTTATAAGTACCGGGGGCCTTGAACAGGTCTTCGGTCGTTATGATCGGGCTCTCGCGCCGCACCAGCAAAACCGAGCTATAGCCCGCGGTGCCGTCTTCCTTGACCATCTGCGAGAAGACCTTCATCTTGCCTGTGCCCACGGCATCGAGTGCCAGCTTGTTACTGAGCCACGCGACATGAATTTTGCCAACGCGAATATCCTCAACGATATTGGTTGACGCCAGAACATTGACGCGAACTCCTGTCTGTGTCGCCAGTTCATCGAGCAACGGCTGCCAGCGCTTTTTGTAGTCGTCTGCATTTGCGCCTGCAGCCGTTGTTGAGATCATGCCAAAGGTGATCTCTTTGGGCGACCCTGCCGGTGCAATAGCCTTTGGCTGCGCTGACAAGGCGGCTGGTAACATCGCCGCTGTCGCAAACGCGATGAGCATTGAGGCAGAAAACAATTTCATTTGATGCTCCTGTTGAAGTGTGCGAACTTGATTACGTATCTAAGCAAGCATTATGCCGCGCGAGCATGACAAATACCCGACGCTGCAAAGTCGACGGCCCGGTATAAAAGCCAAAACAGCGCGCGTTCCGCGTGCAATCCCTGTGTCGTGCTTCAAACTATAAAATGCGATGGTGCGCACCAGACCCGTCTCGCGCAATCACGTGACTGGTGTGTCAAGTCCATCGATCACCGCGAATACGCACGCACCACTAAAATCAAAGGTATAGCCACGCAATGAAATTCACTTTAATGCGACTTATCACCGTAGTGTTGGCCGCGCTCTGCGCCGCCGCTCACGCTGAGGTGCCGGCTCGGGCCTACGTACTGGCGGTTTCCGAGGTCCTAAGCATCACTTCCAACGTCGTCAATCTTCACATTGAGGTGATTGCGGACGTTGCGCCATCGGCGATGACACGCGGTTTGCTGTGGGCATTTGGAAAGGTAGAAAAATGATCGCTTTATCCTTCGCGACGTGTAGACGCTCGCTTTCGATCGCAACCGTGTGGCTGGCATGTCTGGGCATACATGGCACAGTAGCCGCAGATATTAGCGTCTACCAAAACGCCAAACCCAGCGCCGATGGCATCGGCAAATCTTATATGGGCCGTGAGATTGCCGGCGTCATGGGTTGGCAGGCTGCCAGTTGGCTGGAACGTCCTGAACGTACCAAGGAAGAGCGACCAGACCTGCTGCTCGCAGAGTTGCAATTGAAACCGGGCATGGTCGTCGCAGATATTGGCGCAGGCTCGGGGTATCACTCCCGGCGCATGGCCGATGTTGTCGGCAAGACCGGTAAGGTTTATGCGGTGGATGTGCAACCGCAGATGGTGCAAATGCTATCGGCGTTCGCGCGTGAGGAGCGCTACAGCAACGTGAAGCCGATTTTGTCGACTGTGGACGATGTCAAGCTGCCTGCAGCTTCGGTCGATCTGGCCATCATGGTCGACGTCTATCATGAGCTTGAGTTTCCGTTGGAGGTGCTGCAGTCCATCGTCAGGTCGCTAAAGCCCGGCGGGCGCGTGGTGTTTGTTGAGTATCGGGCGGAGCACGACAACGTGCCCATCAAGGCGCTGCACAAGATGAGCGAGGCGCAAGTGCGGCGAGAAGCGACGCGGGTGCCCTTGGCGTGGGAGCGGACGTCGAAGGTGCTGCCATGGCAGCATATTGTCATCTTCAGGAAGGCAGCGAAGTAGAAAGGCCACAACCTCGCGCCACCAGATTGGAGTAGCGTGAAAATTGGTTCCGTTTCTGCTTTGCAGTGCAACAACAACCTAGCCACTTTGCCCGCTACCGTTCGGGCTAACAAAGCCACAAAAGACATGACTAATCCTTGCCTCGCAACCTTCATCTCACAAGCTACCGTGCGGATTCGTGATCGCGCTGATCCTGCCGACTGTGTACTCGCGCTAGCACCCTTGATGCTCGATCTCATCGACAGGACGGCGGCGTTTCTTGAGCCGCAGCACTTTCGCAGTGACCCGGACGGGTACTCGCGCAATCTTGTTTACGATGCGCCGGATGCCGGATTGTCGCTCTACGCATTGGTCTGGCTTCCGGGGCAATGGACGCCGATCCACGACCATGGCAGCTGGGGAGTCGTCGGCGTTCTTGAAGGGGTGCTGGAGG
>JANMZU010000182.1:0-2411 GCA_031383585.1 Betaproteobacteria bacterium | reverse complement strand
AAGCTGACGCGCGCGCATATCGAAGCGCGCGACGACCCGCGCAATCCGAGCTTTGTAGCCGTCGATGTCAGCCGTTCGCTTTGGAGCAAGCTGCCTGCCAAAGGTGCTGCCGCCGAGGTTACAATCAAGGCTGATGGGCCGGTCTGATGGTGGCGACAATCAGCGCCCTTGGCAATTCTGCGCAAGCGTCGAGCTATTATGAAGCCGATGACTATTACGCCGGGGACGGACTATCGCCTAGCGAATGGCAGGGTGCGGGAGCAAAGCAGCTTGGCCTTGAAGGTGAAGTCGAGCGCGATCAGTTTCGTGATATGCTCGACGGCAAAATGCCGGGTGGTCAGCAATTGGGAACCGTTCGGGACGGCGAGGTGCAGCATCGCCCCGGTTGGGATGTCACCATGAGCGCCCCCAAGTCGGTGTCGATCATGGCCGAGGTAGCAGGAGACCGGCGGCTTGTTGGCGCGCACGACCGCGCCGTCAAAAGTGCGCTGGCATTTGCCGAGCGCCATACCGCCGCAACCCGGATCAGAGACGGCGGCATCGTTGAGCGGCAGCAGACGGGTAATCTGACGGTTGCGAGCTTCCGGCATGATACCAGCAGGGCGCAAGACCCGCAGTTGCACACCCATAACGTCATTATGAATGCCACACGCGATGCAAACGGCAATTGGCGCAGTCTGGAACAGCGCGCACTTTATCAACTGCAAAAGGCCATTGGTGGGGTGTATCGTCAGGAGCTGGCCGTAAACGTGCGGGAATTGGGTTACGAGATTGAAACAGGCAAAGACTCCTTGTTCGAGATTAAAGGCGTTTCTCTGCGAGCCATCAAAGCATTCAGCGAACGCGCGGCCCAAGTGGAGGCCCGCCTTGCCGAGCGCGGCCAGACCCGTGAAACCGCATCCGCAGCGGAAAAGCAGATTGCTGCACTCGACACGCGCGCGGTGAAGGAAGAAGTAAACCGCGCCGACTTGGTCAAGGATTGGCGCGAAACGGCGGACAGTGCCGGATTTGACCAAGCAGCACGATTGGCCTTGATCGCCAAGGCCGAACAGACGGCAGCACGAGCAGAACATGCGCCAATGCTGACTGCCCAAGGTGAAATCACCGCACATCAGGCTGTTGCTTTTGCCGCCGAGAAATTGGGCGAGCGCCAGTCGGTTTTTTCATCGGCTGATTTGGAGAAGGAGGCCGGCCGGTTTGGGCTGGGGACGGTTACCCAAACCCAGATCGGAGCTGCGATGGACCGGGCGATAAACGACGGCGCGCTTTCGTCTCGCCCCTTTATCGACAAACGCGGTGCGGAGTTTGGCGGATTCACGACCTCCGCCAATATCGACAACGAACAGCGGCTGTTACGCGCAGAGGCGAATGGGCGTGCTAGTGTTGCCGCGATCCAGACACCGATGCAGGCGGCGAAGGCAGTCGCCCGCGCCGCGCTCGCATCCGAACATCTCTGGACTCCAGACCAGCAAAAGGCGGCGAAAGCCTTGCTCACCAGTCAGAACCGCGTGACTGCGGTGCAGGGCTATGCCGGAACCGCAAAAACGACGACGGTTTTGGCGAACGTGGCCCTCGAGGCGCAATCGCAGGGTTATAATGTGACCGCACTTGCGCCGACCGCATCGGCAGCGCGGACATTGAGCGAGGCACTCGGGCTTCGCGGCGAAACGGTCGCCAAGCATTTGACGACGCAGGCATCGGTAAACACAAACGGTCGCAGCGTTTGGATAGTGGACGAGGCCTCGATGCTTTCTGCTCGCGATACCGCAACATTGCTCGAATCCGCCGACAAGGCCAACGCCCGTGTCATCCTCGTTGGCGACGTGAAGCAGCTTGGTTCGGTGGGAGCCGGAGCCGAAGCCGCGTTCGCGCAACTGCAAAGCGCAGGTATGGAAGCCGCCAAACTTGCGGAGATCGTTCGCCAAACCAACCCACTAACCAAAGAGGCCGTTGAAGCATCCATCCAGGGCGACGCCCGCCGCGCACTCGACGCACTTGATCGCGGCGGCGGCAGGATCATAGCCCATGCCGATCCAGTGAAGCGGATGAAAGCGATGGCGAAGGATTATGCGGCGCTATCACCAAAGGAGCAGCGTAGCACCATCGTCATTGATCCATCGCGCGCAGGCCGCGATGCACTTAATGCTGAAATCAGGACGCAGCTTGTCGCCAGCGGCAGATTGACCGGCGAAACTGTGGCCATGCGGACACTTGAATCCAAAGGGCTTACCAAGGCCGAAGCGCGCGATGCCCGCTCTTACGAGGTTGGCGATGTCGTCCGCTTTGCGCGCGACTATCCCGACAAGGGCATTGCCAAGCGTGAAGCCGTGACGGTGACGGGTATTGATCCTGCCAAAAATGCCGTCGCGCTCGAAAAAGCAAATGGGCAAAGTGTGTACTGGAGACCGAGG